>JBFMBP010000101.1 GCA_040755155.1 Candidatus Omnitrophota bacterium
TCGCCTATGGCCTCGCGGCCATCGGCGCATGACTCGGGGCCAGCGTGGTTCGCTACACCTTCACTGTACGGAACTTTCATCCGCTTCCTTACGCCAGTTTTCATCGGCGCTTTCCCCTTGCCACCCTCATATGCCGCTTGCGTTTCAATCCGATTTACGATCTTTATCGCCGAGCCATTGGCGAAGGATTCTTTTTTGCAGGGGAGAAGATTTTTCCATTTCGCTGATTTGATAATCGACTTCGTTCCATCCATTCTGCAACCGTAATTTCTTTTCCAATAAGCGGTCGTCACGCAAGAGCGTTACGAGGATTTCTTCATCGATGGCGCGGCGGCGCAGAACGTCTTTATAATCATTGAACAAGACGCGCTCGCCGTCGAAGGCGATCAAAACGTCATGGCGCGTCAATCCTGCCTGGTGAGCGGGAGATTCGTAATCGACGCCGTCGATGCGCGGCTGGCCGCCGGGACCGTAAGCGAGATGAAGGCCGGCGTAGGGAGTTGGATCATTCTCTTCTTTGGGCGACAGTTGCACGCCTGCATAGGCAAGGTAATCGTTGAAGGGGATATCGCCGGGGGAAGCGATTAATTTATCGTAAAACTCGCTCCAACTATCGCCGGTTACATCCGCCAACGCCTGCAAGACATCCTGCGTCGTATAACCCCGGCCTGGAAGATAATAACTTTCCGCCGGAGCGTCCACATAGAAACGATTGTACAACAGCTGCATAAAATCTTCGAACGACTTTCGATTGCGCGTACGCTGGCGGATTTCCATATCCATACATAAGCCGATCAATTCGCCCTTCGTATAATAGCTGACCCAGACATTATCCCAATCGCTTTCGCCGAAACTGGTTCCTTTGTCTTGCAGCCAGGCGTCGAAACTGCTTTGCTCGGCGCTGCGTTGAAAAATGCCGGGCGTGGCGCGGAATTGGCGGATATCGTCGGCGAAGCGGTTGTAGAATTTTTCTTTATCCCATAAACCCGCCCGTATCATGATGAGATTGGCCAGATAACTTGTGCACCCTTCCGCCAGCCATAAGAGAGGCGTATAGACTTCCTGCGTATAATCGAAGGGACCGAGGTCTTGGGGACGCAGGCGCTTGACGTTCCAAGCGTGAACAAGTTCGTGCGCGGCGATCCAGTAGGTTAAATCCATGGCGTCGCCGGAATCGCTCAAGTCGTGGTTGCGGGTAATCTGGCAGGCGTCGAGATGCTCCATTCCGGCAGTGTTGCGGGAGTCGGGGAGGAAATGGAAGAAAAAGGTATAGCGATCCTGCGGGATGGCGCCAAGCATGGCGACGGCGGTTTCTTGCAAACGGCGGATTTTATCCACGAAAGCGGGGATATGGCGGCGGTCGCCGTTATTAAGCAGGCTGACGCGATAGACGGTTCGCCCGATCTTGAATTCCTCCACAAAAAAAAGCCCCAACTGGACGAGATGATCGATCATGAGATCGTAGTTGGGAAAAGCGAATTGCGTCTGTCCCAAATCGCCCGCGCTGGAGAGGATCATCCAGCCATCGGGCTTCTCGATGGTCAGAGAAACGGGATTGTCCTTATGTCCGACGGCGTACATATAGAGGCTGGCGCCGTCGAGGAAGGCGTGGAAATCGTTGAGTTGGGAATAGGCGCCGTCGAGGTTGTCGGCGTAGACCTTATAGGAAACCTCGATCGATGGAACGCCCTTTGTCTCAATGCGCCAAGTTTGCTTGTCGATCTTTTTTACGGGCAAAGGCTCGCTGGTGCGGGCGGAAAAGTCGCGGACATTGCGCGAGAAATTGCGGATGGAATAACGTCCCGGCGACCAGGCGGGCATTTGCAGATCCACGGTCTCCTGGCCGAGACCGTCCAGATGGAGGCGCAAGTTGAAGTAATGATCCCAGGGACGAGGCATAGAGATGGAATAACGAATCTCCAAGGCGCTGCAAGACGAAGATGGAAACCAAATCATCAAGGTAAAAAAAACGAATTTGCGAAATGAAGCAAACATGATCGTCCTCCAACTTAGAACGTCAGTACTTTCCTATCGCTTTGCAAAATCTCCGTCAGAGGTTTGCCCATGCCTTTGACTTCAATGCCGAGAGAACGGAGTTTTTCCGTAACGCCGTAGGAATCGGCGCAATCGATGCAGGCCTTCAGGACGACGCCATCTTCCTTCATGGCCTTGAGCTTCTTTTGCAGCGGTAGATCCTCGCTTAACAGCTTGGCCGACGGTCCCCATATTACAAGCAGCACTTCGTCGAACCATTCGTTTCTCTTCGCGTTATGGGCGTACATAAAACATACGCGATGGGCGACGTCGGGATCGCCGCTGCTCCAAATTATCGCTAAACGTTTCCGCATCACTTTCTCCTTGATGATGAAATCCATTGGAATCATAGAAAAATCCTATTCAAAATACTATTCTTATACTCAATTAACAATGTTTCGACACATATAGACTAGACGCATTACATATCATATCGCGGATTTGGACGAAACTCTGATATGGGAGAAATAACCGATATGAATAAAATCCATTTGATCTGCAATGCGCATATCGATCCGGTTTGGTTATGGGAGTGGGAGGAAGGAGCGGCGGCGGCTTTGGCGACGTTCCGGGCGGCGACGGATTTATGCGAGGAATTCGAGGGATTCGTCTTCAATCACAACGAAGCGCTTCTCTATCAATGGGTGGAAGAATTCGATCCCGATCTGTTTCAGCGCATTCGCATTTTGATAGAAGCCGGAAAATGGCGCATCATGGGCGGGTGGTTTTTGCAGCCCGACTGCAATATGCCCAGCGGAGAATCGTTGATACGCCAAATCGAACGCGGACGAAGATATTTCCGTTCGCGCTTCGACGCCGCTCCGACGACGGCGATCAATTTCGATCCCTTCGGACACAGCCGGGGATTGGTGCAGATTCTCGTCAAATCCGGCTACGATTCCTATCTTTTCTGCCGTCCATCCGCGAAAGAATGCGATTTGCCCGCCGACGATTTTCTATGGACGGGTTTCGACGGTTCGGCCATCCTAGCCCATCGCGCTCCCGGCCATTACAACACCAACCTAGGCCAAGCGCGGAGCAAAGTCGAACAATGGATGGCGAATCATCCCCTCCAACCGCTGAGCCTGGTCCTTTGGGGCGTGGGGAATCATGGGGGCGGGCCTTCCCGCAAGGATTTACGGGAGTTGGAAGAGTTGATGAAGCAGAGCGGAGAATGGGAAATCGTTCATTCAACGCCCGAAAATTATTTCCAGGATTTGAAAGCCTCCCGCGCCTCTCTTCCCCGTTGCGAAAAGAGCATCAATCCCTTTTCTCCCGGCTGCTACACAACGCAAATCCGGGTCAAACAGAAACACCGCCTTTTGGAAAACGAACTTTACTCCGCGGAAAAAATGCTGTCTCACGCCGCTATTCAAGTACTTCTGGATTATCCGCAGAAAGAGTTGGAAGAGGCGGAGCGCGATCTGTTGGCGTCCGAATTTCACGATATTCTGCCTGGTTCCAGCATTCAGCCTGTGGAGGAGTATGCGCTGCGCCTGATGGATCATGGATTGGAGATTCTATCGCGTTTGAAGACGCGAGCGTTTTTCGCACTTGCTCAATATCAAGAGAAAGCGAAGGAAGGCGAATATCCTATTTTGATATACAATCCCCATCCCTATCCAGTTTCTTATACCATCGAGTGCGAATTTCAGATGGCGGATTGGAATCGCAGCGATTCATTTCAATATCCCATTATTTATTCGCAAGGGAAGCGGATTCCATGCCAACTGGAGAAAGAGCAATGCCATATCCATGTCGAATGGCGCAAGCGCGCCGTTTTTCGCGCGGAATTGTCGCCCAGCAGCATGAATCGCTTCAATTGCTTATTGGAAGACCGTTCCAGCAAGCCGGAAATCCGTTTGCAGGAAGTGGATGGAAAACTTACCTTCCATTCAGATCGATTGGAAGCCGTTATCAATACCCGAACCGGCCTGATGGATTCCTATCGCATAGATGGAGTGGAATATCTAAAACCGTACGCCTTTCTGCCGCGAGTCATGGAAGACGACGGCGATTCGTGGGGGATTCATGTACGGAGTTTTCCCCGGAAAGCGGGAGTTTTCCAATTGATGGCGCCGGAAGAGTGCGCTCGTTTTTTGGGGATCGAGAATGACAGATTGAATCCGGTTCGGGTTATCGAAGACGGAGAGGTTCGGACGGTGGCGGAAGCCGTTTTCGCATACGGACGCTCGGCGTTAGTTCTGACGTATAAATTGCCCAAGCAGGGCGTGGAATTGGAAGTGGAGGCGCGGGTTTTTTGGTACGAAAAAAACCGTCTCTTGAAACTGTCGATTCCTACGGCTTTCGAAACGGATAGCTACTTCGGCCAAACCGTTTATGGAACGCTGGAGTTTGCCTGCGATGGCGACGAAGCCGCAGCGCAAAAATGGACGGCGGCGGTCTCGCGGCGGCAAGGAAGGGCGCTGACGTGCATTAACGACGGCGTCTACGGCTCCGATTTCCGAGAGGGCGAGATGAGGCTCTCGCTGTTGCGGTCGCCCGGCTACGCCTCGGCCAATTTTTTTAATGAGGAGCCGATCCTTCCGCAAAACCGTTTCGCGCCGCGAACCGATCAGGGGGAACGCTGGTTTCGATTTTGGATTACGGGAGGCGAGTTGAAGGAACGCATGGATAACATCGACCGGGAAGCGCTGGTTCATAACGAAAAACCATCGATTCTCCCCTGTTTTCCAATCGGAGAGGGCGAAAGACGCCAACCTTTCATCCTCATCGAAGGCGGAGCGGCGCTGGCGGCTGCTTTTAAAAAATCAAAGAATTCCGAGGATTATATTCTTCGCTGCTTCAATCCTACGGCGAAGGAACGGAAGGTTACACTGCATTTTCCCAAGATGGGAATCGCGGAATTCGTCCATTTTCAATCCTTCGAAATTAAAACCTTCAAACTGAATCCCGTGGCGGAAACCCTTCGCGAGATGGATCGTCTCATTGAAGTTTAATACTCGACGACATTTCATTTTCCGAATCGTTCAAGAGCAGAAATAGCCTTGCCTTTACCGACCAGCCAGCGGGAGTCGCCGATGCGGCAGAATGGAAAAAACTCATTCGGTAGGCGAGGACTTGAAATCAGGCGCTTTGTTGAGATATAAGTAAAGTAATAGCGAAGTATTCATTTCATTGGGGAGGAACATGTTTTGCGCCCCTTTTTCTAGCTTGGAGGAGAAAAGGCATTCGAAGGGCGGATAAATTTGTTTTACCATACGAATAACGCCGGAAGTTAGAGACGAAGATGATAATTCGAAATCATTCGATCATCGTTCCTCAACAAAGATTGGAAGAGGATTCTCAGTTTCCCATCCTCGACTTGGAAGCCATCGTCAATCCCACACTAACATTATGCAAGATTCGCGATATGTTCCGGCAAACAACGAGTTTGGATTTATTTCTCTTTTTTCAGAATCAACCGATGGGAAAATGGAGAGAGGAGCCTTTTTCCCAATCGATCCGCTTGCCCCGATATTGTCAACTTATCAGAAGCCACCCGATCGGATTGGCGCGATGCCTGTATTCTCATCAAATCATGACGAAAAAAGCCGTCGAAAGCCATCGACCGGTATGTCAGCGGTGTCATGCAGGACTCGCAACGATTCACTTTCCCGTAAGTATCGTCGATATAGGTTCGGGCGATCTGCAGACCGTCTGCGCACTCCACCGCGGAGACCGCAGCGATCGTCTCTCCCAAATCCAGAATAAAATATCCGAATTGGATATCCCGCAAAAAGAAATCGTCCGATCGTTGGAGGAATTGCAGATTTTATCGAAAGCCAAAGAACATCGCATCATTGGATGGCTGGAACTCATCGCCGATTATTTATCGGAAAGAACCACCGGTTCGCTTTGCGAAAAGAACGGCAGAATAAATCCCCCGAACGAAAACCGGGATTGTCCGCCGATCGAACATAAGATACGCCATGAAATCGGACGTTCGCTGTCTCTGCCTTCCTGGCGGTCGCAGCGTTGTTCCGGCGTTACCGGTTTGTTGGCCGAACAAGTGATCGCTTTCGTCTATCAAAACATCCACTTGCCATTATCGACGCAGATCGTTGCGCAAGCGTTAGGCTTCGATCCCACGTATTTCGCCAAGGCGTTCAAACAATACGCCCGCGAATCCTTAACAACCAACATCAAGCGCATAAGGCTGTCCCATGCCCAGAAATGGCTGAAAGATCCCTACCTCTCCATCCAGGAAGTCGCGAATCGCACCGGCTTCGCCGACGCCTCGTATTTCACTCGCGTTTTCCGCAACGCTTTCGGCGTTACGCCCACGCAATACCGCGAACTCTCCAACCGGTCTATCTGATCGTTCCATTCCAAAAAAGTCCGTTTTTTCCAGAAAGTACCAGATTTCTCCAATTTTTCGGATTGAAGGGCCTATCTATCTCTGCTTGAGTATTACAAGAGAAATTCAACGCGACATGCGCATTCGATCGCACGGGCAGGAGAAAACACGATGAGTTACGAATCTTTAGTCGAATTTCTAAAAGATGAAGCGCAGATCGCCGCCTTATCGTTTATGGCCGTCATCTACGCCCTCAAGATTTGGGGAATCATGAAAAAAAATCCCATCCAAGACCGAACGCCGAACCATGGAAATCCCAAAGAGGGTGTCCGCTATTCCTTCACGGTCATCGCCATGCCCTGGGAAATGCAAGTTTACCGCGACCATCCGATGAAATACATCGAGTTTACGATTTTTCATCTGGCCATTGCCGCCGCCATTGCTTCTACTTTTATCATCCCGTATTGGCCGGACGTCATGCTGAAATCCTGGATTATGCTTCCTTCTTTGCTTTTCATCGCGGCGGGATTTCTTTGCGGTTTGTTGCGATTGATAGCGCGTCTAACATCGCCGGCCATGAGAGCCTTCAGCGTTCCGGACGATTATTTTTCCATCATCCTTTTAAACGTCTATTTGATTTCGGCGATGATCGCCATTCCGAACAGCGCCGCCACGGCGACAGATCCCATGATATGGAGCATCGTTCTTTTTTTCGGCCTGACGGCGTTCTTTCTGATTTACGTTCCGTTCAGCAAAATTTCCCATTACCTTCTTTGGCCCTTCAACCGCTATTACTTGGGGAAGCATTTCGGAAAACGGGGCGTATACCCCAAAAATTCCGCCGGTCTGCGAGCGGCGGATTTATGATGCGGATAGCGCGAAAAGGAGAACGACCAATATGCAAACCGCCGAACAATGCCAAAAATTATACGAAACGCTGGAAAAAAAGATCAACCGCAATTTCGCTCTGTCCGCCAGCGTATGCGTTCATTGCGGGATGTGCGCCGATAGTTGCCATTATTACGTTGCCACGAAAGATCCGAAAATGTCGCCCGCCTATAAGGCGGATAAGATTCGCAGTTTGTACAAATACCGCCACGATTGGCTAAGCCGAATCGCGCCGTTTTGGACCGGAGCGCGGACATTGAAAACGCCCGAGGAGCTGGAAGATCTGCACGATATCTGCTGGGGTTCCTGCACCATGTGCCGGCGGTGTACGATCAACTGTCCTATGGGCGTCGATATGGCATTGCTGATCCGATCCGGACGCGCCATGCTCTTGGCGGCGGATTCGATTCCGGAAGGCGTCAAAGCCGTATGCAAAGATCAGTACGAAATCGGCAATCAGATGGGGATAACGCGCCAAGACTACCTGGAAACGATCGAGTGGCTCAGCGAAGAGCACGCTAACGACGTCGGCGATCCCCGGGCCGAAATCCCCCTCGACAAAAAGGGGGCGAATGTCATGTACGTCGTCAATCCCCGCGAAGTGAAATATGCGCCGCTGACGCTGCTGGCGGCGGCGAAAATCATGTACGCCGCCGGCGAGAGTTGGACGATGCCGTCCGAAGGGTGGGACAATACCAATTTCGGCTTGTTCGCGGGAGACGATAAGTTGGGCGGCCTCATGGGCCAACGATTGTTCGAAAAAGCGCAGGAACTGGGCGTGAATAAAGTCGTCGTTTCCGAATGCGGCCACGGTTATCGCGCCACCCGCTGGGAAGCGCCGAATTGGGCGAAAATGGATCTCCATTTTCCCGTGGAAAGTTTTTTAGTTACCATGTCGAACTATCTCAGGGAAGGCCGCATCACCCTCGATCCATCCCGCAACAAGACGCGCGTAACCTACCATGATCCATGCAATTTGGGGCGCAGCGCGGGAATTACGGAAGAACCGCGCGCCTTGTTGAAGCGCTGCGTCGCCGATTTCGTCGAAATGCATCCCAATCGCGCCGACAATTGGTGTTGCAGCGGCGGAGGAGGCGCCATGTCGATGCCGGAATACAATAAAAGGCGGTTGGAAGCCGCTATTGTGAAGGCGGATCAAATCAGCGCGACGGGAGCAAAAATCGTCGCCACGGCATGCCACAACTGCATCGACGCCTTAGAAGATTTGATTCGGCGCTACAAACTCAACATGAAGACCGCCACCGTAGGAGAGCTCGTCGCCGAAGCGCTGATATGGCCTAAAGCGGCGGAAGAAGAAGAAATTTTCGCTATCGACGGCATCGAGCCCGTCAAACTCGCACCGGGCGAAAAACGAAAAAAAATCCTCGTCATCGACGACGAAGCCGATGTCCGCACCTATTTGACGACGCTTTTCGAAGATTTCGGATATGAAACCATCGAAGCCGCCGACGCGAATCAAGGCATGAGAATGGTCAAAGAATACCATCCCGATTTAATTACGCTCGATATCATCATGCCCAAAAAGACGGGCATAAAATTTTATTGGGAATTGCGAAAGGAAGAAAAGTTGACCGATATTCCCGTAATCATCGTTACGGGTTTCGGCGAACCGGAATTTCCCAATGTCAATTTCAAAAAATTCATAACGGAAAGAAAAGTCCCATCGCCGGAGGGGTATGTAGAGAAACCGATTCATCGAGCCGAATTGCTGAAAAAGGTGCATGATGTCCTCTACGTCTGAAAACGCCAATCCCCGCGCCATCCACCGAACGCCGGAACAAACGGCGCCCTACAACCGGCTTTTCGACGCCATCCCCTGTTACGTTTCCGTCCAGGACCGCCATTTCCACATCCTGCAAGCCAATCAGGCTTTCAAAAAATCTTTTGGCGATCGGGTAGGGGATTTTTGTTATCAAGCCTATAAAGGATTGAATAAGCCATGCCATCAGTGCAATGTTGCGCGATCTTTTCAAGACGGCGAGATTCATTCCGGCGAAGAGGAGGTTCGTTCCCAGGATGGAAAGCCGATCCATATGATTGTCTATTCTTCGCCTTTGAAAGACGATGACGGCCGGATTGACGCCGTAATGGAAATGTCGATCGACGTGACGGAGATGAGACGACTTCAGGAACAATTGGCGTCGCTGGGAGCCTTGGTCTCCGGCATATCTCACAGCATCAAAGGCATCGCGATGGCGCTCGACGGCAGTTTATACGTCGTCAATTCAGGCTTCCGATCCAAAAAAGAAGACGTGATCAAAAAAGGATGGGATATGGTCGAACGCAATGTTCAGCGCATATCCAATATGGTGCTCGACATCCTCTATTGTTCCAAAGAGCGCATGCCGGAGCGGGCGTCCGTTTCACCCGCAAAAATTGCGCACGACGCATGCAACCTATTGGAATCGAAAGCCAAAGAACAAGGCGTTGCGCTGCAACGCTCTATCCCGGAAGATCAAGGCGATTTTACGGCGGATAAGGAAAAACTGCACGCCGTCCTCGTCAATTTGATAACGAACGCCATTGACGCCTGTTTTAACGATCCCGATAAAACCGATCATTTCGTTAAACTCTCCGTGGAATACGCCCCGGATCGAATCCTGTTTCATGTCGCTGACAACGGCACGGGAATCGGCGAAGATATGCAGCAAACGATTTTTTCCGCCTTCCAATCCACGAAAGGGGCGAAAGGCACTGGACTGGGCTTGTTCCTTTCGCAAAAGGCGGCCCGCGAACACAGTGGAAGCATCACGCTTCGGTCGGAATTGGGAAAAGGATCGACGTTCACGTTGCATATTCCCCGCCAAGATCCAATACGCCATCCATCTTAAGAACTTTCTCCTCCCCAGAGCCGTCCAAGAACGAGGAAGATATATAAAAAGGTCATTCTGCATTAGCGGAGTTCGCTTCGCTTCCCCCCATATGTATATGCAATCCTAAACCGCCCTAACATAAAACGCCAGCGGATTCCTTCCATCCCGTTTTCGATCGATGCGAATCGGCGTTTTCTTTGCAAGTTAGGAAATCCCTATCGCGTTTCGATCATAAAACATGGGCGAATAGTTTGTTCGCCAGTCTCCCATCATTTCCTCTCCCAACGGGAAACGATATTATCGAACGATGGATTATCGCCCATCGATTGGAGGGGCGTCCAGCGCGGACCGGACTTTTTGCAGGAGTTCGCCGAAGCGATACGGTTTGGCCGAAAATCCCGCCGCTTTGAAATGAGGCGGCAGACGGCTTGCCGCATCTTCTTTATAGCCGCTGCTTATAATGATTTTCGCGCCGGGTTCTACGGCGAGAATCCGCTCCAGCAATTCGCCGCCGGATAAGCGCGGCAAAGAAAGATCGAGAATGATAAGGCTGATGCGATCTTTTTCTCGAAGATAGATATCCAAACCTTCTTCGCCATCCGCCGCCAGAAGGATGGTATAGCCATATTCTGCGAGAAGCGATTTGCATAACTCGCGCAGCATTTTATCGTCGTCGATAATGAGGATGGTTTCCGTCCCGCCGTGGATTTCCTCTTGCCGGGGATAAAAAGCGAAATGGACATTTTCATTTGCGGCGGGAAGGAAAATTTTCATTGTCGTCCCTTTTCCTCTTTGGCTATCGACCTGAATCCATCCATCGTGCTGTTTGACGATTCCATAAACGCTGGGAAGACCCAATCCGGTTCCTTGTCCCACATCTTTCGTTGTGAAGAAGGGATCGAATATGCGATCCTGCGTCGTCTTATCCATACCCAAGCCATTATCGGAAACGCCGATGACGGCGAATCGGCCGAGCCGGGAGAAGGGATAAAGAGCGACGTAATCTTTATCGATGTCGATCGACTCTGTTTTGATCTCGATCCAGAAACGATCGTTCCGCCGTTCGGGGACGATCTTGCCTTGCATCGCCTCCTGAATGGCGTCGCGGGCGTTGGCGCATAAATTCATAATCGCCGTTCGGATTTGTCCGGCGTCGGCGCGGACGTTCGGAAGATTCTTCTCGGCGGAGATTGTTATTTCGATGTTCGGGTCGATCGTCTGCCGCGCAAGACGATAGGATTCAAGGGCCACGTCATTCAAATTGATCCATTTCAATTTCATATCCGATTTCCGGCTGAAAGCCAGCAACTGTTGGATTAACTCCGCTGAGCGAACCGCCGCTTTCATCGCTTCCGAGAGATATTTGTCCAACTTTGGCTGGGAAGCGGTTTTGGCAAGGCCGAGATTGCCGATAATCGCCGTCAAGAGATTGTTGATGTTGTGCGCGACGCCGCCCGCCAATTGACCCACGGCTTCCAATTTGAGCGCATTGCGAAGCTGCTCTTCCAATTTTTTCTGATCCGTGATGTTTTCGTAGACGCCGAGAACGCCGATGACGCATCCTTGCGCATCCAGTAAAGGGATTTTGCTCGTACGAAGAAATTGTTTGGAGCCATCCAGTCCAATTTGCGGTTCTTCGTAATTCAATTTCGGTTTTTGAGTACGAATAACTTCCCAATCGTCGGCGCGGTAGGCTTCCGCTTGATCGGGAGCGGAATAATCGAAGTCGTCCGTTCCGACAATTTCATCCGGCGAATCAAGTCCGGCGTCGATCGCAAAGAGGCGATTACATCCCAAATAGTTGAGGTTAAGGTCTTTCCAAAACACGCGGGCGGGAATGGCGTCCAGGACGATTCGCAACATCCGACGCGATTCGCTCAAGGCTTTTTCCATCCTCACGCGCTCCGTAATATCGCCAAAGGCGACGGCGACGCCATAATTCTCAAGGGGGATGGGCGCCGCCGTTACGGAAAGCCAAACCACATCGCCGTCTTTTTTGACGATGCCCATTTCCACGTTTTGGATCAGACGGTTTTCATTCAAGGCTCGGACGCTGGCGTATTCCTTCGAAGGCATGGGCGAACCGTCGGGACGGACGATTTTCCAAGCCGGATCGTCAATGCGTCTTCGCAGATGCTCCTCTTTCGAGAAGCCGAGAAGCCTTACGGATTCGTCGTTGATTTCAAGGATGTTTCCCTTCTTGTCGGCAATACTGATTCCCAAAGGAAAAGAATCGAAAAGAACTTTATATTTTTCCAAGTTGATTTTCGCTTCTTCCATTTTTTGCTTTATTTCCGAAATGTCCTCCAAATAGAGAAGCACTCTTTCCCCGCCATCGCCGCGCAACAGAGAAGCGGATACTATCACCTCTTTTTCTTGCTGGAAAATAGGGAGAACGGCTTCAATTTTGAAAAGTTCACGGGCTGGCTCCTTGGCGTCTCGAACGGCGCGGCGCAACAAACAATCGGAACAATAAGAACCTTTCCCGCATTCCATGCCATTATCTTCACGATGGCTGCATTGAAGCGCCTCGCCCAAAGAAATTCCAAGCAACCGAGTCAGAGGGAGGTTGGCATACTCTTGCGCTGCGCGATTAGCTGCGAGTATGCGGCAGTCCCGATCAATGGCGAAGAGGATGGCGGGTACGCCTTCGAAGAGATTGGACCATTCTCTTTCCTTCTCGCGCATGGCCATTTCCGCTAGTTCGAGACTTGCCGCTCGAGAGCGCCAATATTCCAATTCTTGGAAAAGGTTCGCTTTTTCGGAATCGCTCATGTTACACGCTTTTTATTTCGAAACGATGCCGAATCCAATCTTGACGAAGGATAAAGAAATCATCGTTTTGCTGAAAAACCATATTTGTTTTCAATCGAGGCTCTTGCAAAATGGATAAAGCCTACGCTTTAATTCTCCTCCCAAGTTTGGGGGGAGTTAGAGGGGGGGTGATTTTATTAGGTTTAAGGCAACCCCTTCCTTACCTTCCCCAGGCTTGGGGGAGGAATAATGGAATTTTGCAAGAGGCTCAATCCATTATTTCATTTCGCCCCAACCGTGTATAGGGATTTTTTATCGAGATAAAAAAATCAAATGAATTATCAATCCATAGAAGGTTGGACAGTTCGCGAGGACTAGGTTATTCCGTCTTCGAGCCGATCAGGAATTCGCGGCGGGGTGTTTTTGCCCGCGGATTTTCAATTCTTTATATAAGGTGGAAAGAAGATAGACTGTCCCGGCGATGATGATGATCGTGGCGCCAGCGGGAAGGTCGGGTTGGTAGGAGACAGCCATGCCGGAAGCGGTGAAGGCGATGCCCAGAAGAACGGCGAGCAGCATCATCTGTCCCAAACTGCGGGCGTAATGGCCCGCGACGGCGGCGGGAAGCGTCAGCAGGGCTATGACGAGGATGATGCCGACGACCTGGATCAAAGCCACTACCGTCAACGCGATCAGGCAGAGAAGCAGCAGATACATAGCTTCCACCCGCACTCCCTGCAAGCGAGCGTATTCCTCGTCGAAGCAGATTGCTAGAAACTGCTTGTAAAAAAGAAAAACGATGAGGGCGATGAGGGCGTCCAACAGGCCAATGGCGTAGATATCTTCCTGCGCGACCATCAGGATGTTGCCGAATAAATAGCTCATCAAATCGGCGTTGTATCCCGGCGTGAGGGAAATGAAAATCACGCCTACCGCCATGCCGACGGCCCATAAAGCACCGATGATCGTATCTTCCCGCGTCCGCGTGCGCAGCGTGACGACGCCGATGGCGAGGGCGGCGGCGAGGGCGCAGGGAATAGCGCCGGTCATGGGATGCCATCCCATATAATACGCGAAGCCCATGCCGCCCAGGATGGTATGGGCGATGCCGCCGCTGATGAATACGATCCGCTTGACGACGACGTAGGAACCGATGACGCCGCAGGCGAAACTGGCGAGAATCCCCATGATCATGGCGTTTTGCATAAAAGTTTGCGCGCGCAGCGCTTCCAAGAATTCCAGCACTGGATTCCATCCTTCCCTTCAGACGATTTGTCCGTGATCGACAAGTTTCATGGGGACGTGATACATATCCTCAATCATCGCGCCGGTTATTTGGTTCGTGGGGTGCATGACCAGGCGGCGATTGAGACAGGCCACATGCTTGACTTGTTGAGAGACGACGCCCAGATCGTGGGACACGAGAATGATGGCGCATTCTTCGTTGAGAGCGCTCAGCAAATCGTAAATGCGTTTTTGAGAACGGCTGTCCACATTGGCCGTTGGTTCGTCCATAATCAACATGCGGGGGCCGCCGACGAGAGCGCGGGCGATAAGAGCGCGCTGCCGCTGGCCTCCGGACAAGTTGCCGAAACGATGATAACGGAATTCCGCCAGATCGACTTTCGCCAGGGCGTTTTCCGCCAACTCGCGGTCCTGCGGGCGGTAACGGCCGACGGCGGGCGCTTCGCCTAAGCGGCCCAGAAGCACTACGTCTTCTACATTGATGGGAAAATCCTTGTCGAGGTTAATCTGTTGTGGAACGTAACCAATCAAGCGAGACGCCAGCCGGGGAGGTTGTCCGAAAATTTCCACTATGCCCGAATCCGCCTTCAGCAACCCCAACAGGATTTTCAGCAATGTCGTTTTCCCCCCGCCATTGGGGCCGACGACGCCAAGAAAATCTTTCTCTTCCAAGCAAAAAGAGACGTCTTCCAAGACGATTTCCTCTTCGTAAGAGAATTGAAGATTCTCTACTTGGACGGCGGTTCTCCTGGAATTCATCGCATCTCCTCGATTATCCAATTTTCAAGTTAGCATCTCATGTTACGCAAGAAGGCCATTTTTCAAGGAATTTGCCGTCTTTACAATTCCTCTCCCAAGATTGGGAGAGGTTAGGTGAGGGTTGATTGGATTGAACTTAAAACCCCTCACCCTAACCCTCTCCCAAAGGGCGAGGGAATGGAAATGCGCAACATGAGTTAGCATTATATTCCTGCGACATGGTTTTCAGGAAGATTTCACGCCGAACGGCTTCCTAACGGCGCCCATGACGCTTTTCCATTCCTTCGGCATGGGACGGTTCCATACGCCCTTGACGATCAAGAAGCCTAACGCCGCTCCCCAAAGGACGCTCCACGCCGTTTGCTCTTCGGCGTGGACGTGATTGATGCCCATTGACGGCGAAATCTTCATAGCGGAATAGAATAAATTGACCAATTCGCCCGCGCATAAACTGAAAAAGACGATGGAAATCAAGTAGAGAATCATGGAACGGCGTCCGATGATTTTCGAAATAACGGGGATAGCGCCGATATTCGTCGCCGGTCCCGCCAGCAAAAAAACCATAGCGGCGCCGGGAGACAATCCTTTGGCGATCATGGCGGCGGCGATCGGCGTGGAGGCGGAAGCGCAGATATACATGGGAACGCCGATGACGAGCATGAGAATCAAGGAACTGAATCCCTGCCCGGCCCATCCTTCGAAAATCATAGGCGGAAGCCATGCGCCGATGACGCCGGAAAGAACGAAACCCAACGCCAGCCAATAGGCTAGATCGTTCGATAAGTCAATATAGGCGAAACGGAAAATTTTGTAGAGCCAGGAATGGCGATTGGCGGTTTCGAGAATCGCGACGCCGTTGGCAGGCGCAGCAGGGGCGGCGTTTTTCTGGGTCTGGCAACGAGGGCAACTCGATTCTATCGCCGGCGCCGCTTCATCATGCTCCCCCCAACGGTTGACGATCATTCCCGCCGCCAAGGCCGTCAGGAACGAGACAACCGGACGCAGGATGGCGATCGTCAGGTCCATGACGCCATACGTCAGCGCGATGGAATCGACGCCGGTTTCCGGAGTGGAGATGAGGAAAGAGGCCGTCGCCCCCCGGCTGGCGCCTTTTTGGCGCAATGCCGCCGCCGTCGGGATGACCGAACAGGAGCACAGCGGCAAGGGAACGCCGACAAGAGACGCCCAGAAGACGGATTTCCAATTCCGCTCGCCCAACAAGGAGGCGATCCGTCCCGCCGAAATAAACGTATTGACCAATCCCGCCGCAAAAAAGCCGAACAGGAGATAGGGTCCTGCAATCTGTAATTGACGCCATATTTCATAAAAAATCGTCATGAAAGATATCCTAAGCCTTTCTCCATTATCTATACGGTATCCGCGCAATGATGCGGAAGTATTTTTATTTCATACTATACTTTCTCTTTCCAGGAATAACATGGAGACGGCGAAATCCAAACAAATAAGGGAATGGCTTGGCATTCTTCGCTCGAACCTTATTTCATATCCAGATAGGAGGGCTGGCGACGCGGGCGGGATGACTGCGTATTCGGGAATTACGAATCGGGGAACGTCATTTCCTCGACGTAAATCTGCTGAAATTGCGGGTCTTCATTCAGAGAAATATGTTCGGTTTTTTTAATAATATGCTCCATTAGCATTTTTTGACGGTCGAATTGAAAAAGGGATAGTTTCGCTCCCAGCAGCGCCGTATTGCCGGAAGGAACGATTTTTTGCGGAGGAAAATTCAACAAGCCGATGCGGATGGCGCTTTGGATATTGATGTAATTGCCGAACGCTCCTGCCAGATAAACTCGGTCGATCTCTTCGATCTTGGCGCCAAGGCGATCCAACAAGATGCGGACGCCCGCCGCAATGGCGCCTTTGGCCAATTGCAATTCCCGGATGTCGCGCTGTTTCAGCGTAACGGGAGGACATACGATGAAAACTTCCTCTCCGCCGTTCAACCGTCCCGAAGGATGAATTTTTTTCAATTCCAATCCCGCCGCGATGGCGTCCACCAGGCCGCTGCCGCAAATTCCGCGCGGCTCTATTTCGCCCAATACGCGGCCAATCAGTTCGCCGTTTACGACGCGAACCTGGGACACCGCTCCGGCGGCGGCTCTCATGCCCATCGATATGCGGGCGCCTTCGAAAGCCGGTCCCGCCGCCGTCGAGGCGCAGACCATCCGATCACGATTTCCCAAAACGATTTCGCCATTCGTGCCTAGATCGATGAGTCCAGCTAGGCGGGAACTTTCGTACATTTTCACGGCCATGATTCCGGCGAGAATGTCGCTGCCGACAAAGCCGCCCAGCCCCGGCAGAAAACGGACGAGGGGATCGCCGGGAAGACTCCATCCCAACGCGCTCGCGGGCGCTTCCTGCAATCCATCGTCCAACGGCTCGAAAGGGTATTGCCCCAACGGCTTGACGTTGATGCCGCAAAAAAGATTGTGCATCGCCGTATTGCCGGCGATAGCGATGCTACCGATAGTATTTTCTGGAGGAATGGAATCGAGCAGGTCGAGAATCATCGAACCGATTTCCCGGCGGATGAGTTGGTTCAATATCTTCTGGCCATCCAAGTCCAAAGCGAAATGGATGCGGCTCATGACGTCTGCGCCGTGGCGGGCTTGGGGATTCAATGAACTTTTAACCGCGAGGACTTCGCCCGTTTGCAGGTTCAACAATTGCGCAGCGATGGTTGTCGTGCCAAGATCGACGGCGACGCCCAAACCTTCGCCGGGAACGAATTCAAACGCCGAATGATCGGCAAGAATTGGCGCTTCCCATTGCGCGATTTCCAGCGCGAGATCGTTTTCCGCCGCACACAGGCATGCCAACCGCCAACCCTGCGCCAGTTCCTCCGCCGTCAGAACGCTTTCCTGTTCCGGCGTTATGGGGATGTTTCCGTTGAGGACTTTGATGCGGCAGCCCCGGCATACGCCCCGTCCGCCGCAGGGAAATTCCACGCCGTAGTCGAAGAGAACGTCGCGCAAAGGCGCGCCCGCTTCGACATCGACTGTCTTACCCAGGGGTTGAATTTCGATTCGAACCAATTTTTTCATCGGCGGCGTTACGGCGTTCCAGCGCTGGAGGCGGGATGGCGGGCGTATTCCAGCATGGCGCGGAGATAGGCGGGCGGCGTATCGCGGGTAACCTCGCAGCCCGCGCTGACAATATAGCGGACGCCCGCCTGGCGATGGCATTCGGCGATGGCCTGGTAAACCGAATCCGGCGAACCGTCGCGCAGGGCTTTGACGGGATCGATATTGCCCAACAGAGTTTGCTGCGGCCCCATTTTTTCGCGGGCTTCGTCGAGGGGATTCATCCAATCCAAATCGACAATTTCGCAGCCAAGTTTTCCCATGCCTTCATAGAAGCGGCGCGTCTTGCCGCAGATGTGCAGGCGAACCTTAGTTCCTAAGGCATGCAAACCATCAACCAATTTCTTTTCGTAAGGCCAAACGAACTCGTCGTAGAGCCTAAGATTCACCAGCGAGGCGGCGGCGTCGCCTACGCCGATGTAATCGGCGCCCGCTTCAACTTGATGGACGGCGAATTGCAATTCCATTTGAACGACGAATTCGAAGAGATCGCGCACGAAAGCGGGATCGTCGTAAAAATCGGTCATGAGATTGTTGATTCCGCGCAGGTCGGAGCTCATAGCGCAGGGGCCTTCCACCCAACCTTCAACAAGTTTTTCGCCGCCAACGCGCTCCTTGAGCAAAGCGATAGCTTTGATGCGATCGTGCATACGTCCGCCGCCCAGCGGATCGGGAAATTTCAATCCAATTAACTTGGTTTTATCCAACAAAAGCGCATGTTCTTCAATAATGGCGGGAGGTTGATCTTCGAAATATTCGATAGCGGCGCCCAAGTCCGCCGCTTCCCGCGCGGGATCGGAGATGCTGGAGACGTGATCGCAATCGAATTTTTCGGCCATAGTGAGTTGGCCTTCCGCCATGACGCGGTAATCGGCGGCGTATTCGCCGTATTTCTTGCCAATCTGATCCACGGCGAACATCATCGTGATCGGCATAAAGGGCAAACGATCCACTGGATTGCCTTTCATCATTGCCAGGATGCGTTCTCTGCCGTTCATGATTCGCGCTCCTCTACGCACAAGATTCCATCGTCCACTTTCGCGGCGATGCGGCGTCCCGGCGGGACAACGAGAAAATCATTCTCATTCCAATCCCCATCCACAAATCGCTGGAAGAGGGACATATCGCCTTGAATTTTTTCCAAGACGCATCCGCGCCGATCCGCTTCCTCTTTGGCTCTTTGCTCGAAGCGGGCGTCTGGTTCCAAGCCCATCTCCACGAAGGTAAACCGTTGGTAGTTTTTCGTCATATTGCCGAATTGCTCATAAAGATATTTGGCGTTGTCCTCACCGTACTTGGCCGCCAATTGTTCGTATGTTCGATCCAAGCTGTGGATATGCTGGACGGAAAGCTGATTCATCTCGCCGAGATCGATTCCCCGCTCGATCCATCCCGTAGTGAGGAAATAGGTACCCGGATGATTTTGAAAATAATTGGCGTATCGTTCTTTGCTGCCCAGAAAAAGGGTAATGCAGTCGTGGGCGCGGGGAATCACCAAGGGAACGCTGCGCGCCGCCAAACCGGCTACGCCGTTATTGCAGAGGCCGTAGCCCAGCAGCACGGCGTCATAGTTGGATTCGTCCACGGCGTCTAGCGCCGAGCGCAGGCGGCTCAGCATTTTTTCCTGGCCGATGTCGTGCAGACCTTTGGGCAGAAACTCCACGTCGATGCGATTGACCGATCGGGCGATGGAGGAGCACATTTCCCGATAAAATATTTCGCAACTAATCAATTTCAAACGCATAATATCAACACGCAATAAGGTTGCAACTTATCTTATCAACCCTCACCTAACCTCTCCCAATCTTGGGAGAGGAATTTTAAAAGCGTCAAATTCAAAAGCGATTGGCATAATATTACGGCAATGCGGCGGCCAGCGCTTTTTTCACGGCCTTGATAAATTCTGGCGAGGTTCCGCAGCAACCGCCAATGAAACTCGCGCCCGATTTTAATAGTTCGGGAATCCAGGCGGCGAATTCCTCCGGTTTTCGCTTATAAACCGTTCTTCCGTTTTCTATTTCCGGCAGTCCGGCGTTGGCTTTGATCCAGATAGGAAGCGAGGCGGCGGCGCGAAGCCGCTGACAGATGTGAATATATCCTTCGATTCCCTGGCCGCAGTTGGCGCCGATGACGTCCGCGCCCGCTTCGGTCAGGGCTTCCACCGCCTGTTCAATGGTGGTTCCCATCATGGAGCGATCCTTGTTCTTGCCGGAATCGAAACTCATGCAGCCGACGACGGGCAAGCCGGTTTCGCGGGCGGCGGCGACGGCGACTTTCGCCTCCGCCGGATCGGACATAGTCTCGACAACGAGGCCGTCCGCGCCCCCTTCTTTTAACGCTTGCGCCTGTTCGGCGAAAGCGGCGCGCAACTCCTCCTCCTCAACCTCCCCCATCAACAGCATCTTGCCGGTGGGGCCGATGGAAGCGAATACGAGCGCCTGGCCGCCGGTTCCGCGCTGGGATATTGTTGCTCCTTGGCGGTTGATTTCCGCCGCCTTTTCCGCCAAACCGTATTTGGCGAGAGTGATGCGATTGGCCCCGAAGGTGTTAGTGAGGATGATGCGGCTGCCCGCCTTCGTATAGGCGCGGGCGATTTCCTCCACTTTTTCGGGACGGCTCAGATTCCAGGCGTCGGGACATTCGCCCGGCTCAAGGCCGCGCGCCTGCAATTGGGTTCCCCAGGCGCCATCCGTAACGACAGGCCCGCGGGCAAGGATTTTTTCAATGATAGGATTCATTCGCTTCGCCCTTCCGGTTTTCAACCAGCGGCCAACCGGCGCGCGAGAGTGACGGCGGTGCGGGCGTTTTCGCCGTAGCCATCCGCTCCGATTTCATCGGCGTATTGTTGGGTGATGGGAGCGCCGCCGATCATGACTTTCACCCGGTCGCGCACGCCCGCCTCCTTGAGCGCGTTGATCGTCGTCGCCATCGACGGCATAGTCGTTGTCAGCAAAGTAGAAAGACAAACCAAACCGGCTTTTTTCTCGCTGATGGCGGAAATAATTTGATCCGGCTTGACGTCGACGCCGAGATCGGTCACCTCGAAACCGCCGCCTTCCAGCATGGATGCAACAAGGTTCTTGCCAATGTCGTGCAGATCGCCTTTGACGGTGCCGATCACTACCCGTCCGATCGGCTCGGCGCCGCTGGCCTTCAACAGAGGCTGGATCAATTCCATCGCCTGCTTCATGGCGCGGGCGGCGATCATCAATTCGGGAATGAAAAATTCTTCGCACTCGAAGCGCCGTCCCACTTCATCCATCGCAGGGACCATCGTTTCCGTAACGACTTCCAATGGAGCGATTCCGGCGGCGAGCGCTTCTTTCGTCGTCTCCACCGAAGTTTTCGCGTCTCCCTCCAAAATCGCCTTATACAGTTTTTCGTTTTTCGCCATAATCGTCTCCCAATGCGGTATCGCCTAGCGATGCGTTTTCGCGTGAAAAGCATATCTTATAAAAAAAGTATTTCCGGCGTTAGGGGGGCTGGAGTGAGCTTGGCATTTGAATTGCGGTGATTTAAAAGACGGAACGATTTTAGGACATTGATTGGTCTGTCTCCTAATAAAAAAACCTACCGGCGTATTGGTAGGTCATCCAGATATATAAAAATCCGCTTCGTTTAAGGGGAAAACTCACTTGGTGGTTAGACAGCGCGGCTCAAGTTAATCCAAAGAGCGGGAAGCGCGGCGAGACGCTTGAAGTCGGCATCGGCTGTGACAAACTGTCCGCAGCCGTGGTGAACGGCGAGTGAAACATGAAGCGCGTCAAGCGTCTTGAGGCGTTCTGTGCGCATAACGCGCAAGCTTTCTTTAAGAAGGATCGGATAGTTTCTCAGAATTTTCTTGTGCGTAAATGCTTCGTCATACAATGCGATGAGAACGGTATCGTTATTTCGGTACGGTTTGTAGAATACCTCCATCTTGACTAGCTCTGACGCGCAAAAAGTCCATCCTTCCTTTTCCAAACTCTACAAGCGTTCCTCTACGATACTTTGGTACGGCGGTTTCCCTTCGATGCGCACGATCCAAACCGAAGTGTCAACATAGGCCAGTTTCGTCATGGCTCCCGCAGATCCCGGAGATCTTTCAAAATCTCTTCCGGGCTGCGTCGGGGGAAATCAAGCGCATCGGCCTTTTTGAAAACCGCTTTAACGGTTTGCCAGTCTGTTTCTTTTTCTTCTCCCACCTCATCTTGTTCGGAGAGAGCCAAAACAATTTCTTCCCCGCGTAATTCCGGCTCTTTAACTTTCAGCGTGCCGTCTTCGGCAACTACTGCATGCACCAGTATCATGGCCATAACTCCTTTCGTTTTATCCATTCACCCTCTCAACATGAATTCTATAAGGAAATTCATATAATCCCCTCTTTAATGATCAACGCACTTTTCCCTCTTGGGGTGCACTCTCAATTACCTATCATAGTTAAATTGTCAGGTCAAACAACTCGGCCCATCCTACGAATTCCCTCTGCGCCAGCCTTGAGCAGATCCATTTTCTATTTGACGTCCAGCCTGTTTACTTGAGCGGAATCGCGGGCAGACGCTTCAGCGTTTTGCTGGCGGGATCGACCATAATGCCGACGGATTCCAAAGCCGTGACTCCCAAGATAGGCTCGGCGCCGGGATTGCCGAAGATCACCCGCCCGGCGGTCGTTTCCCCCATAAATTCGATGCGCGCAAGTCCGAACGGAATCTCTTTGACGGAGCCATCCGCCAACTCGTAAGCCATTTTGCCTTCCTTTCGGATCCCCGCCTTCTCCAGTTCGTCCGCCGGAGCCATCGAATCCGTTGCGCCAGTATCCACTAAAAACAAAGCTTCATAGAACTTTTTTTCATCGGCCAGGTTTATGAGTTTTGTCGTTACTTTTGTCAGACCCATTGTCGTAACTTTTGTCAGATCCATTGTTTAGCTCCTCCGTACGTTCCGAAGCCATTTCCCGACTCAAGATATGATTATCGCGTTTATCCGCATCCCGGCTCAAATCGCTCACAGGAATTATATTCGATAATATCCTCATAACACGCCCCTCTTCTGAAACACTTCGTTTTCTTCCTTCAATAGCCGACAACCTTTCCTTGCAAGGGGGGCTTATAACAGCGTCGCCTCTGGCTACGCTTCGCTTTGCCCCCCTACGGTTCTTTCCAAAGGGTGAGGGAATGGTATTGCAAAACATGAGTTAAAAAATTTGCTTCAATGAAGTATATATGGTATATTAAATGGAGTACTGAATTTTTTTGTAATATAAACATTATAAATAGTAAAATTTATATACCTACTTACAATTTTCTCAAGAATCGGGAGGACTATGTTCATGTTGGCATGGAGAGATTTGAAAGTTGGGAAAAAATTGGCAGTGGGTTTCGGCGGCATATTGATCCTACTGATCCTAGCCAGCGGAGTGGGTTTCGACGGCATTCAAACCGTCTGGAAAAACCTGCTCATCATCGGCGATCATGAAGCGCCCATCGTCGATATGGCCAACGAGATGAAATATACGCTCATGGCGTCGCGCAACCTGTTGGAAGAATTCAAGTCGGCGACCGCTGCGCTAGCCTCCGCCGACGCCAGCCGGGTCGATGCGATTCGCGCCGAATATCGGAAAACGTTAGAAGATTTCGATCTTTTTAAAGAGGCGATCCTGGAGGGCAAGCAATTGCCGGACGGAACAGTAGTGCTCAAGACCGATAACGAAGAATTGGCTGATTTGGTCAGAATGGCCGATCAAAAACATAACGACGAATTTCAGCGTTCGGCGGACGAAATGATGCTAATGGGGGATGAGCTGCTTAAAGAAAAAGGCAATACGGATTCGGCCATGAGCGATATGGAAGGAATGTTCGAGGAAGTATCCAACGATTCCACGCTTTTGGAATCGGTTATTGACGAGGAAATCAATACTCGCGCTAAAGAGGCGAGCATCAGCGCGGAAGCGCAAAAAATTCTCGACGAAGAAGTCCCGTTGATGGACGCCGCCAATGAAATTAAATACGAAATCGCTCAAACCAGGCTAGTAGTGGAAGAATACGTGCAAACGAAAAAAACTGACGAATTGGATGCTTTGGAAAAAGAATATGGGGAGGCTATCGAAAAATTCGATTCTGTGGCGAACGCCATTCTCAATGGAGGAGAGATCAACGGCAGACGAATCGTGGCGACGGATAACGAAAAAATCAAATCGGCTATTCTCGAAATCGAACAAAATCACGATGCGTTCCAAAAATCCGTCGAGAATTTGATGAAGGCTTACCGAGCGATGGTGGAATCGGATGCTCAAGCGGAAACAGCTATGAGCCAATTCGAGAAAATCGGCGAAGAGATGACGGCTTTGTTAAGCCAGGTGGAAGAGCTGTCGGTAAAAGAGATGGCAAATGCGAAAATCGCCAGCGCCGCGGCCAAACAAAGATCGTTTTTATTGTTATTGTCCGTAACCGTTATTTCTCTTTTGGCTGGAATTGCGATAGGCGCGATTATCACTCGCGGCATCACGGTTCCTCTAAACAAAGGAGTAGTATTTGCCCAAGCCATCGCGCAAGGAGACCTTACTCAAACGCTGGATATTCATCAAAAAGACGAAATCGGAATATTGGCGGATACGCTGAATGTCATGGCCTCCGATTTGAACGCCATCGTCAAAGGCATTCAACAAACAGCGGAACAAGTGGCGGCGAGTTCGGAAGAATTGTCCTCCGCTTCCCAAAATTTGGCCAATGCAGCGACGGAACAGGCGGCCAGCCTCGAAGAAACCACTGCGTCCATGGAACAGCTATTCGCCTCCATCGAACAAAACGCGGAAAACACGACGAAGACCGAACTCGTATCTTCCAAAGCCGTCGGCAACGCCGACACGGGCGGTCAAGCGGTGTTCGATACGGTAGTCGATATGAAGAAAATCGCCGACAAAATTTCGATCATCAACGATATATCCGATCAAACCAATCTGCTTGCGTTGAATGCCGCCATCGAAGCGGCGCGCGCCGGAGAGATGGGCAAGGGATTCGCCGTCGTGGCGGTGGAAGTGCGCAAATTAGCGGAACGCAGCCAAGTCGCCGCCAAGGAAATCAGCGAATTGGCGCAGATCAGCGTCTCCAAAGCCGAAAACGCGGGAAACGAAATCCAATCCGTCGTGAACGCCATCAAGAATTCTTCCCAATTGATTCAACAAATATCGTTCAATTGCTCCGAACAAAAAGAAGGCGCGGAACAAATCAAAAAATCTTTGATTCAACTCGATCAGGTGACGCAGCAAAACTCCTCCACCAGTGAAGAGACCGCCACTTCCAGCGAAGAACTATCGACCCAAGCCACTTCCCTATTGGATGTCATTTCGAAATTTAAAGTGTAACGATTCGTTATTCCACACCCTATCGATAAACGGGCAGCCAAAGTACGGCGGCCCGTCGGATTTTTTTGTTTTCATTTCCTTATCTTGCCTGACGATTCCATCGAACAATAAACAACAAATCGATTTCAAAAAACGAAAACCAGCCCTCGCCTTCCAGCGCCTATCATGACATTTTTTCTTTTTTTGTATAATTTATGGAAGGGATGAAATTCACTCGAAAGGTTTTTATGGATAGATATTTCTCCAAAATGAATTTTTATTCTCATACGAATCTGGAGATTTAAATGAATCGACGACGATATCTCGTAGTAAAAATTCTCATAGGCATGATATTCCTTTCTTTCCTATCCTCAGCCTATCCGGCGGAAAAGGAAAAAGCCCCTCTCGACGCCCAGGCCGATCGCTTGATCCGCGACGTTTCCCAATTTCTCGGCGGCTTGCAGTCGCTGAAGGTAGATATCGCCGTCATTGTTAAAACCGAAGGGTTGGGGACGAAAAACGAACTTACCACCATGCAGACGCTCAGTTTCAAGCGTCCCTCCTATGCCGCCGTCATTGTGCAAAAGGGTCTCGCAGGCAGCACCGTCATCTGCGACGGCAGCGCTGTCACTCGATTTTACCCCATGTTCCGCCTCTATACGGTCGAGAACGCTCCCGCTTCCATCGAGGACCTGACTACCATCCCCCCCGAATCGACTCCGGCGGCCATGATGACGTCTTTTCACGCTCTCTTTATCGATTTTCTCTTCAAGAAGGATCCATTCAATGCCTTACTGAAATACGTGGACTCCGGCGAATATCTAGGCGAGGAAGAATCGAATGGAGTCCTCTGCCGCCATGTCCGATTTTCTCTGGAAGATCTGAAATGGGAGATGTGGGTGGATGCCGGAAAGACGCCGTTGATTCGAAAAATCGCTCCCGATTTTTCCGCCAGCCTCGCTAAAACCACCGGCAAAGCGGCTGGCGTCACTCAGGTGAAGATTGAAATGTCCATCGAATACGACGGCTGGAAAATTAATCCCGAATTATCGGAAAACGATTTTAAATTCATTCCCCCTGAAGACGCCAAAAAAGCGGCGAATTTGCAAGAGGGCATCGACGCTCTGTCCGGCGTCGCTCGTTCCCGCTTGAAACCCAAATCGCCGCCAGCGTACGAACGCCTGCTAGGAAAACCCGCGCCTCCATTCAAGTCGCAACTCCTCGGCGGCGGCAAATTCGATCTTGCCGTCCGCCAGACGGAGAAAATCATGGTTCTCGATTTCTGGGCCGCCTGGTGTCCCCCCTGCCGCGAAACGCTGCCGCTCCTCGCCGCCCTCGCTAAGGAATATAAGGATAAAAATGTGGAATTCGCTTCCATCAACCAGCAGGACGAAAAAGAGGACATCGAAAAATTCTTAAAGGATGCAAAACTGAATATTCCCGTAATCCTGGATGAAAACGGAGATGTTGGCGACGCCTATTTCGCCGAAAGCCTGCCCCAGACCGTCATTATCGATAAAAACGGAATCGTCCGGTATGTTTTCATTGGAGAAGCGCCGCCGATGCTGCAGAAAAAAGCGAAACAAGCGCTTGACGATCTTCTCGCGGGAAAGAAACCGGGTTCTCCTCTCGAAAAGGCATCGGCGAAGAAGAAAGAAGAGGCGGTAAAGATGGATATGCGGTTGCTCAGCAACTCTTTGGAAGCTTTCTTTATCGATAATAATTCTTACCCCGTTCCCCTGAGGGATAAGAGAACTGTGGATGAAGCAGGACTGCAAATTTCCGAGGGAGGCCGAATCCTCTTCTTGACGGAGCCGGTAACCTATCTCCCCGAAATTCCCAAAGACCCCTTCGATCCCGAAGGCAAACCCTACCGCTATTTCAGTAATGGCAAGTTTTATGTTCTCGTTTCCAACGGCCCCGACGGCAAACCCGATTTTGACGAAAGAACTTATATGGGCGCGCCTCTGCCGGATTTGAACAAATTCATATACGATCCCGCCACGGGAAAGGGCGACATTATCCGCGTCGGTCCCTAATGCGCGCTAGGGGATATCCAAAGCGGCGCCGTTGGACTCTAGCGAAATAAGGCGCCCCTCCGGCGAGACGCACAATCCCACGCCTCGATGGGCATAGATTTTCGGCGGGCGATACGTCTCGCGGAACGGCTTGACGGCGACGGTAAAGATTTCGCCCAAACGGTTGTAAACGTACAATCCTCGTCCCAACGGATCGATTTCCAAATCCACAGCCATTTTCATTCCCGCCCAATAAGGCAGCAACTCTTTCGCCACCGGCGGCGAAGTGTTCGGCAGGGATGGGGCATCCTTTTCGTGATTGGAATGAATTGCTCCGTAAATATCTAATAGATAATAACCCATCCCGTCGGGATCCAGCTCCATGTCAGCGACAACGGCGCGATCGAAATGCAGCCTCTTCCACGAAGGAAATCCCTCCGGCGACGTTCCGATGATTCGAATCTCGCCAAACGCCGACGCCAATAGCAGCGCTTTTCCGTTGGGATGAAACTTCATGCCGATGGCGCCGCCTAGCGGGAGCGCCGCTTCCGCCTGCGCAACTAACGGCAAGGGCATAGAAGATACGATTCGCCCATTGGCGCGCAATATAACAAAGGCGCCATCTGTCCGCTCCAAATCGATGGCGTCATAGATCGGCTCTTTCGGATCCCATTCCACTTGCGGCAGATCGTCATGAAACGAATAGACTCTTCCCCAACGGTCGAGAGCGTAGGGCTGGCCTTCATCCGCCGCCCAGACGATATCCGCCCAAATCCATTCCGGCGAACCGTAAACGGATTCGCTTTCCCGCATCGTCCATAGAAATTCCATCTCCCACAAATCTTTCATGCGCTCGATTTTGTCCGGCGCCATAACTTGCGAGGGAGGAAGAAACTGCAAACATAGGGCGGGATTTTCCAGCCGTATCGCCTGCTTAGCCATGCGCAAACGCAAAAAGAAGGGCCAATTCAAATAGCGCGGCAAATCGCCCTTCCGTTGAATGCGGTTCAGAACCAAGCTATACGTCCGCGCCGCTTCCAAAGGCGCTTTCATGGCGGCTTGATAACTGTCTATCTCCTTCGGAGAGATAGGTTCGTATTTAAACGGCGTCCAGGCGCGTTCTTGCTCGCCCGCAATATACCATAATCTCCATACGCCGGCGTTATCCGTCCAAACCGCTCCAGCGGCTAGCCCGGCGGCTAGCAGCAACGGAAGATGATCCCGTCCCCGAAGCAATGGACTCGCGCTGCGGGATATCAAAGCGACGCAGGCCAAAATCGGCAGCGAAAGCAATCCCGGAATAATAAGATGGCCTGGATGTTCTTCCGAGCTTAGTGGTAAGGCGAAAGGCAGCGTTTTGACGAACGGTAATGGCGCCCACGCTGCGAACGTCAAAGCGAAGAGGATGAGCAGCAGGGTGCGATGGCTGGAAGAATACGGCAGCCTCGGCGCAGGCTTCAACTTCAGCGCCATAAGCAAACATAAAGGATAAACGGCGGCGAATCGTCCCCAACTCTCCACATAGCCGCGCAAAAATCCCATCCAGCCGATCAGATAAAGGCACCCCGCCGCGAAGGCGATAAAGACGGATTGCCATTCTTCCGCAATCTCCCAGCGTTGCTCGTTCAAGGATCGCAGCAGCAAGTAAACGAACAATGCCAATAAAACGCAATCTTCTTCATAGGCCGAACGGAATTCCGGCAGAAAAAAAACGCCGAGAGGAAGACAAAGAAAAATAATATTATAGGTATTTTTGCTTATAAAAATCTCGCGTATCTTCGCCATCATCGCAAACGTCATTTATTTTTGTAATGGTTTATTTCATTTGAAATTGTTCCCTCGCCCTCTGGGCTGATCTTTACCCACAAGTAGGGAGTGTAGAATTAGGATATCAATTTTATTGGTTGAGGGAAAGATGATGAACAAAAGAAAGAAGCCCAACGGAATCCCCCTAAATGCGGCGCTGATCTTTACCCACAAGTATTGAAGTATTTATGAATGCCTGAATCAGGATTGTCGGGAATAAAGAATAACCAAGTTGGTTAGTCAACCCGCCGTTAAAACGGAGGACTATTGTCGTTTGCCCCTTGAGAGGGGCAAATAATAATCGCTCGACATTTCAACGATGGGTTGATTTTCCATCCTCGTCATCACGATTCAAGCATTCATAATTTTTCTATACTTGCGGGTAAAGATCAGCATAGAGGGAGAGGGAACAATTCCAAATGAAATGAACCCCTAGTTTCTCCTGAAACGTATTCGGATAGAATTCTTCATCTCATCGATGGAGACCGCTAGAGTATGAATAGCAGGGGCTTCACGCGCGTTTACCGAACAGAGTATGGCAAACCGCTCAAACCATCGCCTACCTAAATCGTATTCGCCCGCTAAGGGCGGAAAAAACCTTGCTCATATCGTCTCTGCCATTATTGATTTGGTAGAGGAAAAGGACAAGCGCTTGTTTAATCCCAGCCGGACAATACAATTAAATCCGATCAACGATCGCATCGAATCCTCAAGGAGAAGAATCCCATCGACGCCGTCCCCGCCCATCACCGATCCGGATATATCGCTTTAGTCGGAAGGCCCAATGCGGGCAAATCCACTTTATTGAACCAACTGTTAGGAACCAAACTCGCCGCCGTAACGCCGCATCCCCAAACAACTCGCAACCGCATTTTCGGCATTTTCGACCGCGACGATGCGCAGATCGTTTTTCAGGATACGCCGGGATTGTTGGAGCCGAAAGACGATCTGCATCAATTCATGATGCGGGAAGCGGAGCGCGCTCTCGACGATTCCGATCTGATCGTATGGCTAATTGACGCCATCAAGGGAGTGACGCCGCGGGAACGCGCCATTGCGGAAAAAATTCTGCTTCCCGTCCAGGCGCCGCTGTTTATCGTTTTCAACAAGATCGATAAAACGCCGATGGATCGAAGAGCGTCATTGCAAGAGGGATTGAAGAGTCTTTCGTTTTTCCAACCTCCCGTCCTCTTTTATATCTCCGCGCTTTTTGGCGATGGCGTGAGAGATTTATTGCAAAAGATGATCGAGCGGATGCCGGAAGGACCGAAATATTTTCCCCCCGATCAATTGAGCGACCGCACGCAGCGTTTTTTTGTAGAGGAGATCATCCGGGAAAAAGCCTTCCTCATCATGCGTCAAGAAATTCCCTACTCTCTGGCGGTCCAGGTGGAGGAGATGAAGGAGAGAGAAGGGGGCCTCACCGCTATCCGCGCCGTCATTCATGTGGAGCGGGAATCGCAGAAAGGAATGATCTTAGGCAAGAAAGGGGCCGTCATCAAACAAATCGGTACGGAAGCCCGCAAGGATATCGAGGCGTTGCTGGGGAACCGCGCCTATTTGGATTTATGGGTAAAAGTAAGCGAGCGTTGGCGCAAAAAAGGCGAACGTTTGCGGACATTCGGTTATAAAGAGTAAGGCGCATCCCGGCGAAAATATAATAGGCGAGATTTGGTATGAATTTCAATGGATTTTTCAAGACAAGAATTGTTTGGAATGGCGATCACGCTTTCCGATAAAAATTAAAATTCTTATCGTCCATCGAATGTTAAATTCTTATGTATTATAACGGGGTTGATTGAGCGGATATAATTTAAAATTATAAATATGAATTAGATACGAGAATTTTTTCGAGAATATTTCCCAAGGAAATTTCCAAAAAACTCTTGACTTTACCGAAAATTCCATTAATCTTATTTATATATAGGGCTGTATCTGGGAATGTTTAAATAAACCCTGGGGAGGAGAACAATACCCATGAAGCCCGCATTTTCTGCTGTGGAGTTGTTATTGGTGGCTGGCATCACCGCCATACTAGTAGCCATAGCTGTGCCTGGGTATTTGGAAGCAAAAGTGCGCGCTGAGGTGGTGGACGTCCAAGTGAAAATGCGGGAAATCACGGGAGCTTTGGCGCAATACAGCATTGATTACAATGGGCAATTGCCGGAAAAATGGTCCTACGGACAACCTTCTCCGCTCAAACGGCTCGTTACTTTAGGCCTGATTTCTTACGAACCCACCGATCGCTTTAAAGAGGGGCTTCAAGGGGTTGGCGTTTGGTATTCCGATCCCTACATCACATTCGACTATATCGATCCAACCAATAACCAACATAAACTTTGGTTCGCCAGAATGATCGCCAAAGCCGGAACCGCCCCAAAAACGAATCCTTTTCAATATTGGTACATGAAAAGCATCGGTCCCGATCAGACGGATTTCCACGATGAGGGCAATATTCGCGGCTTGAACAAAGCCAATCCCTTGGGGATGGTGGAATACGATCCCACGAATGGCGTCTTCAGTTTGGGCGAAATTACTCGCTCGGATCAGGACGGCTCCTAAACCGTTAGCGCATGATATCTCCAACGCCGCTTCCTTCTCAAAGGCAAGCGGCGTTTTTATTATCCGGTTTTTCCATTCGGTTCGATGGTCTTACCCTGTAGTAATTCCCCGTCCGTCATAAAATAATGTTCTGCGACGCTATTATGCGAGGTTCGATTATGTTGTATGTTTCAGGTTTTCCCGTTGGTATGCTGCAAGCGAATTGTTATATTCTTTACGATTCGGATTCCGGCGACGCCGCCGTTATCGATCCGGGAGACGAAGGGGAAAGGATCATACAAACCGTCGAGAATCTCAACGTACAACCGAGGTTATTGCTCAACACGCACGGTCACGGGGATCACATCGGCGCCAACAAGCGAATCAAGGATGCCTTTTCCGTCCCTCTAGCGATTCATCGGGACGACGCCTCCATGCTGACGGACGCCGTAGAGAATCTATCCGCCAGATTCGACGTAACGATTCTTTCGCCTCCGGCGGATCTTCTGCTCGACGATGGAAGCGAGATCGATTTCGCGGGGAGGAAGATTCGCGCCTTGCATACGCCGGGCCACTCTCCAGGCGGCTGCTGCCTGCATGTGGAAAACCATCTCTTCACGGGAGACGCTCTTTTCAAAATGACCATCGGCCGCACCGATGTTCCAGGCGGCTCGCACGAACAACTGATGCGGGGCATCTTCGAGAAAATCCTCACGCTTCCCGACGATACGATTCTGTATCCCGGCCACGGGCCGCTTTCGACGGTGGGGGAGGAGAGGCGCAACAATTACTACATCCTGTCGTTTGCGGAATATTACTATTCGTAATCCGCGTTGCGCTTCTGGGAGCGCGGGCGTCCCGCCAACCATAGCGAAAAACAATGCAGGAGAGGTTTGGCGGACGATGAGCGAGCAGGAACCAAAGAAGACGAATCCCTATCTGCGCCAGTTTCTCGATCATCTCGTTTTGGAGAAGGGCGCGGCGAAGGCCACTCTAGACGCTTACCGCCGCGATGTTGAGCAGCATCTTCGCTTTTTGGAAGAACGGAAAACCGCGTTTCCGGCGCAAATGAACGGGGAAGTTTTTTTGAATTATGTGGAATGGCTGCGCGGGGAAGGTAAGCGGCCTACCACGATGGCGCGCAAAATTTCCGCCTTGCGCCGTTTTTATCGTTACTTGGTTAGAGAGAAAACCTTCGAAGAAGATCCCTCGCGTTTAGTGCGATCCTCCACGCCGCCCAAGCAATTTAAGGGCGCTCTCGATGCGGACGAAGTCCAGCGGCTATTGGAGGCGACGGAGAACGAGGGCGACGACGCCCTGCGCCTGCGCGACCAGGCGATGATCGAGTTGCTCTACGCCGCGGGCTTGCGCGTTTCCGAACTGCTGCATCTGCGTCCCGGCGATTTCAATTTTCAATACCTCTTTCTGCGCACGATGGGCAAAGGCTCCAAGGAACGCTTGGTTCCCTTTCACGAACGAGCCGCGCAAAAAATTCGGGAATATATGGAGCGCGGACGTCCGGTTTTATGCGGCGGCCGGGCGGCGGATACGCTCTTCGTCAACCGTTTCGGCAAGCCCCTCAGCCGCATGGGATTTTGGAAAATCTTGCGCAAGTACGCCTTGCTCGCGGGGATTACTTCGGACCTGACGCCCCACACCTTGCGCCATTCCTTCGCCACGCATCTATTGGAAAACGGCGTCGATCTGCGCGTATTGCAGGAACTTTTAGGGCACTCCGATATTTCCACTACCGAAATCTACACTCACATCGACCAACGCCGAATGCGCGAGTTGCATCAGCAGTTTCATCCGCGGGGGAAAAAGAAGAAATAATTCCCATTTGGATATCTATGATGGAATGTATGTAAGTTTCCGTTCAATATCCCGATTAACGAAAAACTATCTTCAATTTCAATTTATCATTATTCAACTATTGCCTTGCACAACCTATCTTTGAAATCTTCATTTTTCATTTTTGCCGATGCTTTTAAGGCATTCGCCTTATAGGATTGATTGTGAAATAAATCCAAAATTTTCGTTTCTAATTTTTGCCGAGTGATTTTTGCCATCGAGATTCCCATTGGCCCAACGCCTAGATCGCTTATCAAGTTATCCCATAAGTATTGGTCGATAATATGAGGGATAATCATAGAAGCGCAACCGTACTTGAGCGCCAGGTGCGTTGTGCCGGAACCTCCATGATGCAGTGCGGCATACATTTTAGGGAAAATCCATTCGTAGGGAATTCCCGATTCGAAATGGATTAAATCGGAATTATAGTTCGTCAGTTCAACCAAACCTCCCGAAGCGGTATTGATAATCGCCGGGATTTGGCATCGTTCCAAAATATCGACAATCATTTTGGTTTTTTCTTCGGGTTCGGGATTGGCCATACTTCCAAACGTAACGAATAATATTTTTTCTCGGTCAGCGACAAACTTTTCTAATCTCTTATTTGGATGCCAATGTGCCGTCTTCTTTCTTTCATGATAACCCAATACTTGCGTATTTTCCGGCCAATAATCCGGTCTTGGAAAAATGGTTGGCGAGACCGTGTAAATCATTTTCTTGGAGAATATCGCTTTTTTAATGTCCGTACTTGAAATTTTTGGCGATTTCCGAAATTCCTTCGTTACTTTCATTACGTACTGAATTAATCCGAAATTCGATAAGGAATAAGTCAACTTATTCAAAAATTGTCCGTAATTTCCGCTAAAACCGACGGTGGGCCGATCGTTAACAGCGTGAATTAAACAAGGTATCGGGCTTACGAGGATAGATTTGCCGGGATTTTCGATTTCCCAAATAATCGGATAAATAGCCTTCCCGCTGAAAATAATTTTATCGGGTTGTTCCTTAACGATAATTTCGCGTTGCCGGGCTACGAGTTCTTTGTTTATATAAAGGGATTTCATGTAAAGCCGAGCATATGCGCCCATTTTTTTTATAATCGATCTTTGGCCTCCCATAGCCATTGCGCCATCATCGCTCTCAATTAAATCGACAAATTCTGGGCCGAGAGAAATGAACTGAGCGCCGGAATCGAGGGCAAGATTTTCGAATTGTTCTGGAAAAGCGCAAACTGCGTTGTGGCCTTTTTCTTTTAGCATTTCGGCGATAGCCAAAAAAGGCTCTATGTCTCCGCGAGTTCCTAGCGATATTAAAAGTACTTTCCGTTTGGTATTCATTGCAATAGAGATTTCCCATTTTCTTGTTTCTTGATTGATTTTCCCATAGCAGAATACATTAAGTCAAGCATCCATCCTGAATACTGCAAATATTCATTGTTCCGCGTTCGCATTACTCCAATATTATCAACAATTCATTGAATCGCAATAATTGTAGATTGGAAATAAACTTACATTGTTAAATGGAAATTTAGCTTTTACAAAGCATTTCTGCGCAAAAATGGCAATTACCTGTCCGCCGATCCGTGCGTCAAATTGGCGCATTTTTTTATTCAGAACTTGATTACTTATTGATTATATTAGATTTAATAATTTGGCATTTTTCTTGTTTGTTGAATGTAAGTGCAAGAGTTAGGAAAAGCAAAATCGAAAGGAGTTAAGACAATGAGAATGTGGAATACATGGCGTGAAATGGAAGAGCTTCGCCGAAGCATCGATCAATTGTTTAACGGCTTTACCCCTACGGCGCCGAGACCTCAGAGCCGGTTCGTTTTCTTGCCTGGCCATTCCGCGCGCGCCTATCCTTCTATCAATATTCATGAAGACGCGGATCATTACTACGTCTACGCCGTCGCTCCGGGCGTCGATCCTCAAAGTTTGGACATCTCCGTCATGGGCGCCGCGCTGACGATTAAAGGCGAGAAGAAGCGCAACGACAAGGACGTGAAGCCCGAAGCCTACCATCGCAGCGAAAGAGCGGAAGGCAAATTTATCCGCACGGTGGAACTACCTACGGATGTGAAGGCGGAGCATGTCTCGGCGGAATACAAGAACGGCCTGTTGACCATCACCTTGCCCAAAGCGGAAGAAGCCAAATCCAAGGCCGTCGCCGTCAAAGTGGCGTAAGTAAGCCGATGGGATTTTTCGAAAGGAGGATGCTTCATCATGACCGAAAAAACCGTACCCGTAACCAAAGAAATGCAGACGCCAGCCATAACGCGCGAAGAATCGTTTTACGTCGCTCCGCCGGTCGACATCTATGAAGAAGGCGAAAAGCTGGTCGTCGTCGCCGATCTGCCTTGCGCCGAACAAGACTCCATCAAGGTGGGCGTCGAGAATAACGTCCTGACGATCCAGGCTTCCACGAAATTCGAAACGAAGGGCGAGGCGGCTTACCGCGAGTTCGATTCCATCCATTTCTTCCGGCAGTTCGAGTTGTCGAACGAAGTCGATATCCCCAAGATCGGCGCGGAATTCAAGAAAGGAGTGTTGACCGTCGATCTGCCCAAAGTGGAAAAAGCCAAACCGCGTCAAATAGCCGTTAAAGTGGCTTGACGGAACGAATCCTTTTTTTAGAAATCTTCTTTTCGTCATTACGGACCATTTGAGCGCTGCATCGCTATTCGTTTTTAATTTAACCAATTCGGCGAATAGAGGTTGCTTTTGATCGAATTTCATTCATACTATAGCCCAACGAAGGAAAGCCGTGGTTGCATTTCAATATGCCGTTGTGACAGTCGGGCGTTTTGAAAGGCGCCGGTCAATCCCATCTTAAACGCAGGAGTCTTTCAAGCAGGAGGTAACTGAAACAATGGCTACAGGTCGAGTCAAATGGTTTAACGAGAAAAAGGGCTATGGATTTATCGAAAAAGATGATGGCGGCGATGTTTTCGTCCATCATCAGGACATCGAAGGCACCGGTTTCAAAACCTTGTATGAAGATCAAAAAGTGGAATTCGAAGTAACGAAGGGCGAAAAAGGCCCCAAAGCGACGAATGTCAAGGTCTTGAAATAAACTGCTTTCCTAGTGGATCGTTTGCAGGGCAAAACGAACGCCCCGGATTTTCCGGGGCGTTTTATTTTGCTGTCTGGATAAAATCTTATCCATAATAGGGAAAAAATCGTTAAAAATTCTTTTAAGTTATCTCTCAAGGCGTCGATAATAGGGGCGATAAAGGGTAAGTTCGCTCATTTTTCCATAGAGGAGGGATAAAAAAAGGGGTTAAACTACTACACCCGTTTATTGAAAAGGCCTCGGAAACCTTTGTAAGGGCGCGGAGCAATTTAACCCAAGTCGTAAAATACGTCATACAGGGTTCTCTGTGAAGCGTGTTTTACGCCGTTTATAATCGACAATCCCCTAAAAAACTTAAACCGGAAATAAGCGAGCCGTCAAAAGAAAATGGAGGGCGCGAGAAATTCTTCTTTGGAAGAAAAGCGTCTTGAGAGCGGGATTTTTTTATTTGCAGCCAGGAGGGCGGGAAAAAGAAAAAAGGGTTAAACTACTTGACCCGTCGGATAAAAGGCCTCGGAAACCTTGGTAAGGGTGCGGAGTAATTTAACCCGAGTAAGACATTTTATATGAATTGCCCATTGCATTCAACATTATCGGCATTCCTCTATGAAACTTAACGTTTTTACGGGAAAAGGGGCATAATTTATTAATTGTTAATCCCTGTCTTTTCTATTTTCCCTCCTAGGCGCAATCCAATAATAAATTCTTGGAAAGAAAATTTCCACATCGCCGTATTTTCTACTCATCAAGTTCTTCGGGGCGGATACGCTTCTCAAAAATATCTCGAAGGCAAAGATCGAAGACTACCGACTCGAACGGTTGAAAACGGTCTCCAATCGAACCGTCAACATCGAAATAAACTGTCTCATGGCCATGTTGCGCCATGCGGTTTCACGGGATGAATTGGAAGAGAGGTTCGTTCCTCGGATCAAGAAACTCCATGAGCAAAGCCGCCGTTTGCGCTTTCTGGATAATAAGGAAATCGATCTCTTGCGCGCCGCCTGCCTGAAACATTCCCCCGAAATGTTCGTATTCTTCAATCTCTGCCTCTATGCCGGGCTGCGACTTGGCGAAGCGTTTAATCTTCGTTGGGCGGACATCGATCTTGACCGGCGGATGATTATTTTATCGCCCCGCGAAGAATGGCGTCCGAAATCGCGGCGGGGAAGGATCGTTCCCCTCATGGAGAAAACGCCTCTTCCCGATGCTCTGCAATCATGGCGGAAAGAGCGCCCGGACGAGGAAAAAGTTATTGACTGGCCATTCGGCGAAGACTAGCTAAAGAAGACATTTAAGAGGACAGTCAAAGCCGCCGGGTTGCCTATCGCGGGCGCAGACAAAGTAACGGCGCATGCATTGCGGCATTCCTACGCATCGCATCTAGTCATGGGCGGCGTTCCCATCTATACCGTTTCATCCTTGCTTGGACATCAAAGCCTTGCCATGACTCAAATCTATGCGCATCTTGCGCCCGATCATCTTACAAGCGCCTTGAAAGAAATCACTTTTTAGTCGTAAGAAACTTACATTGGAAAGGAGTATGGAAAATCGTAACGTTTTAGCCTCCACAAAAAAAGTTTCGAAATAAATTACACCGAGCGTTACTTCGGAGGCGGTTTCGAAGTTTTTATAGGGTATGAACCGAAACCAAGAAACCGCCCAGAGAATCCTCCAGGAAATCCTGGAGGGCCGCCAGGAACTGTCCGAAGAGGCGATTCGCGCTCTCGTCCAGGAAGACCCCGAAGCGGCGGTTTTACTCATTTTAGAGGAGGCGCATCGTCTTTTGAAAGACCAAGCGGCCAAGGAAGCCCAGAAAATCGCCGCGCCCTCCGGAATGGTTCCGCCTTATGAAAAACCCGCCAAGAAAGGGAGAAAAAAAAAGCGGGGTCGGAAGCCCGGCCACCCGGGAGCCTGCCGCAAGAAGCCTCATGAAATCACGCATCGC
>JBFMBP010000102.1 GCA_040755155.1 Candidatus Omnitrophota bacterium
GCTCCCCACTTAGTCCGGCTGGTGAAAGAAGGAAAAACCTTTATTAACGGCATTCTTTTAAAAGAAGAAAAAAAGATTGATCGGGACGCTGCCTAACTTCCGATCCACAACTATTGACAATAACTCTCGTATTACAAAATAGATCGCAACTCCATGCCGCTTTAAGGAGACGCTTCCATGAAAACGAAAGAAAACGCCCTGACCAATATCGTCGAAGAAATCGCCGCCGGTTACCGAGGGTCTCAGATTCTGTTGACTGCCAACCGTTTGGGGCTTTTCGCCGCCTTGGGCGAAAAGGCGATGACTTCCATTGAATTGGCGAAAGCGTTAGACGCCGATCCGCGCGGAATTCGTATCCTCTGCGATGCGCTGGCGAGCCTCTCTCTTCTGGACAAAATAGGAAACGCCTACCAAAACAGCCAAGCGGCTTTGAAGAGTCTGATCCCCGGCGCGCCTCAATCCAAAACGGCGTTGCTGCTTCATTCGGCCAGACTCTACGAAAAGTGGGGAAAACTCTACGACGCCGTAAAAAAAGGGACGCCCGCGCGCGAGGAAGATATCGATCCGCGCCTCATCAGCGACGAAACCGCCTTCGCGAAAGCGATGGCGGATGTGGGACGCCTTTCCGCCATCGAGATAGCGGAAAAATTGGACTTGTCCGGCGTGAAAAAATTATTGGATATCGGCGGAGGACCCGGCTTATACTCCATCGAATTCGCCCGCCGCAATCCGGAACTGCGCGCCGTCATTCTCGATAACGAAAAGACGCTGAAAGTCGCCCAGCAGAACATCCAACAAGCCGGTCTATCGGATCGCGTATCCGTTCAAGCGGTCGACGCTTTGGAAGACAATTTCGGCCAAGGCTGCGACTATATCTTCATCTCCAACGTAATCCATAGTTACTCCGCCATCGAAAACGCCGCCCTCGTCGTGAAATGCGCTAAGGCTCTCGCTCCGAAAGGCCATCTCTGCATTAAGGATTTTATGCTCGATTCCACTCGCACTCAGCCGCAATGGTGCGCCCTTTTCGCCATCAATATGCTAGTGAATACGGAAAGCGGCGACTGCTATACGCGGGAAGAAGTTCGCCATTGGATGCAAACAGCGGATTTGGAACACGTGGCGGAAATGGACGTATGCGGACAATCCCACATTATCGTCGCCAGAAAAAAATGAAATGAATTGCAGTTAAATATCTAATACACTGATTATATTAGCTTTATTTATTGTATTCCAAAAAATACGATGGCTTCATTCCATCGGTAAAGCCACTGAATCTCACCATTCGGCTTTTCTCTCTTTGTTACCCACGACACAAAGTACTCCTAAATCATTAAATTCTTTTTGATATGCTCTTTGGTTTCCTTGTTCAGACCTGGAACCATCACGATGGCTTCTTCTTTAGACCAAAGTTCCCCCCCAAAAAAGTCAAATTAATGGGCTTACAAGAAAGAGAATTGAATTTTCCGCTAGTTGGAAAGAAAAAATAAATATTGAGGAAATAGGTCTTTTCTTTCTCGTAGAATTATGGCATAAATAAATAAGTTAGTTAGTAATCTATAAAACCGATAAAACAGGAGGTTGCATCATGAAAAGAGGCTTATTTTGGGCGCTGTTGATTATGGGGATCGCGCTGACGGGCGCCGCACAGGATTATCCTTTGCGGGCGACGATCAGTACGAAGATGGGTGGAGATCAGGTGGAATATCCTCCGGGAAATATCCGGCTGTTTCCCCAAGGACCTTCCAACGAAGACGTGGCGATGGCGATTTTGCTGCAGGATAATGGTGTTCGGGCGCGCGTGCTAGGCGATAAAGCGTTTCACGATAGTTTTGGGCATTTGACCATCAATGATAATATCGAGAATAACGAAGCCCCCGTAGATCTGGTGATTTTGTCCGGCTCCAGCGGTTCAGGCGACGTGCCGAACACGCAGCCGATGTTCGATCTGGGCATTGGCATGATGTGCGGCGAGCATGTATGCCTTGCGCAGGAAGACAAGCCCGCCAAGTTGAAAATGTATATCGGCGGCGGAACGGCGCATACGGATTGGCGCAATACGCGGCTGCGCAAAATTAGAATTATGGACAAGAATCATCCCATCACTAAAGGCATCGAGACCGACGCCGACGGCTGGGTGCAGATTTTCCGCGATCCTTATCCCAATGAGGGCTATTTCCGCGAGCCTGACGAGACGGGAACCATCGTCGAATGGCTGGAACCGAACAAATTGGTGGCGGCCACCGGCCTCTACGACCTGCGAGTCGCGCTTGGTTCGGTTAACCTCAAAGCGGATGGAACGCAAATCTTAGGCGAAGTCAGCGAAGACGAATTGATCGCCGCGGGCAAGGACCCCGATCTCCGGTCCGTATTCGCCGTCGTCGATAAAGGCGGCGTATTGGCGGACGGTACGAAATCGCCCTGCCGGTTGGTTCATTGGATCATCAACGGCGAAGGCAGCGGCGGCCCGGGGCGCAACTTCCTGGCGCTTAATGCGGTAGGACGGCAACTCTTCATCCGCTCCTGCTTTTGGGCGATGGGACAAGAGATTCCCAGCAATATCGCCGATTTTTCTCTTTACGCCAATTAATCGGCTAGGCGCATGAAAACGAATTGAGCCGCCGGAAGCGCACCGGCGGCTCTTTTTTGTCTGGATAATGATTTCCTGATTTCGCACTTGCAACACCCTAAATTTCGCGAATGGCATTGTATAGGGTTTTCTGATCCTGATCCATACTCAAAATGAGGCTCTTTTTCCCTTGGGAGTCGGGAAGGAGGTATTGCAAATCGTACATGGTCTGAGTCAATTCCTCCGCCCGGGCGGCGCTCATATCGATTTTCTTCGCTTTGAGCAGCCATTCCATTTCCTTATAAATTCGTATTTCTTCTCTTCATACGGCTAAATAGTTACGAAAATGGTTACTCTTCAAAGTGATGCGAGCAAAGCATCGGAGATTACTGCATTGGCCGCCCTCAGTTTTGACGAAAAAACGAATCTCTTATGTTGACCCTTGGCTGCTAATCGCTATTGTAAGGATGATATCAATAAAGCGGCCAGGCGCCAATTTCCGATTCTTCCCGCGGATCGTAGACGGTTACCCGCAATAAATCTTTGGCATTCCCGGATTGCGGATCGTTGGAATGTTCCAAGAAAACGGCCCATAGCTCGCATACGCCAGTTTCTTTCGGGCGCCAGGAAATCCAGGCGTAATTGTCCTCGCGCAATCCATACAAGGTTTGGATTCCGATCGTCTCCTCCTTCCGTAAAGACGACCGGTCGTGAAATACGACAAATCCGCTCTTCGTTAAGTAAGTTCCTTCGCAATGGATCTTTGCCCGCAAGTCGTATTTCGATCCGAGAGGGATGCGAATTTCGCCGGAAGATAGCAAACCGGCGCCGGTTTGAATCGCAAGGGAATCTTCGTGGAGAAAGATTTGCGGAGACGAACCGTATGAAGGAGGTTCGGCGCCAACGATTCTTTTCCCAACAAAATAACACGAGTTGTGGGGAAAATATCCTTCGTTGTTTCCATGATAGAGCCGTCCTTCTTTGTCGGTCCACCCGTCGGCGTTTGGATGTTCTTCGTCTTTCCATTCGTGAATTTCGTTGGGAATCGCGTTCTCCGGGTCGACGGTTACATAGATGCGATAGCCCAGGTTGCCGTCTGAGGGCAATCCAAAGCCGGTTGTATCCCAGACGACGCTGGCTTCTTTCTTCTCCCGCGCGGCCAGGGAAGTTACCGTGGTTTCGCCGATGAAGATTCTTTCTTCCGAGGCTTCCACCCGTTGGCTTGGATCGAATAGAACCGCTTCGAAGCGAACATGGAAGGGCGCGTTCATGATGTCTACGAGACTGAGATTGTAAACTCTCGCCGCCAGTTCGATTTTATCGCCTTCTTCAATCCCCGTTCCCGGATGGAGGACTTTCTCGTCCGAATTCGAATTCACGGCATACATGAAAAAGCCTTGCATCGCCATGCGCGTCTCTTCCTGGTTCAAATGCCAGGTTTCAAATTCGTATTGATCGGCGTAAGTGGGTTCGAAGCGATTGGGCAAAGCCAAAGCCGGATCGGGACGGCTTCCATAGTACCAATACCAAGCGTTTCCCAGCGAGCGGAAATCGACGGCGAAAGCGGTTTTCAAACCGCCTCCCTTGCTCATGACATAGACGGCGGGAACATAGGAAAAGGTCCAATCGCTCGTGAAAGGGGTTTCCGGTTGTTCGATGCGGATCCCTTTGCTGGAGGCCTGTTCGTTCTTGGCGATTTTGTTGTCGCCCCAATTCTTGTATCGATCGAGAGCCAGGGTAAGCGATCCTTCGATTTCCCCCGTAATCTCCCCCGAACGAGCTTTGGCCTTGTACCCTACTTGCAAATCGTAATTTTGATTGAATGCGTTCTCATGAATCGTTTCGTCGCTCTCCGCCGTCTTTTGCGAGAAATTGACCTTGATTTCCGCTTGATTGCTGGAATAGGTAAAATGGATTAGATCGTTCCAGGTTTGTTCAATTTCTTCTTCCTTGCCGTCCTTCAACACTTTGTAGGATCCCATGTCGGCGGGGAAAGATGGCGAGAAGTCGGGATAGGAAAACAAGTTACGATTGATATGAGAGGGTTGGTAGAAATCATGGACATGCGCCTGACCGGCAAAACGATACTTGGGACCAGGCAGCACAACATCCTGAAAGAGATAATTTCCGTTACTGTCTTTTTGATTAACCAATGGGTAGCGCCAGACATCGATCAATTGAATTTTTCCATATAGAATATCGTCTTCATTGGCTTCAAACGCCAGTTCTTGAGTAGTGGCTTGATATTCCTCGTCCATGTGTTCCTTTTTCGTTGTCCAATCCCAGCCAAGTTTCTCAGACGCTTCAATGGACAATTCCGTCTTTAACCAAATGTTATCTTCCGTCAATGTCCCTTTAGCCGAAACTTGTTCTGACAATCCCCATGTGACGGACGAGTGTTCGGTCGATTCGATCGATTCCAACTTTTCCTCTTCGTAACTGTACGCCGTCTTGAAGAACCGGTAGGCGTTGACGTTTTTTATTCCCCACTTATTGTTATCGTTTTCCCATTCTTTATAATCGAGAGGCAAATAATCGAGGTGTTTCGGGGGTTCCTGAATAATCGTTTGGGCGGATATAAAATCTTCCAGGACCAGATGAACGGGCGCGCCGAGAATCAGGGAGTCGCCGTCGGCGTCGTAACGCAAGACGGCGATTCGGGAATTTCCGTTAATCCCAGGGAAGACATTATTTTCGAGTATTTTCGGATTTCCCTTGGCGTCTGTCGAGAAAAGAAATATATACTCATTGGCCTCCGAATAAGCGACGAGTATTTCCTCCATATTCGAAGGAACATTTCCCTCCGGCGATTCCATAAAATTCCCCGCTATACAATCCACTCCATGAAATTCGTTTGACAAATTGGTAGGAAAAAGAGTATATTCGCCGACGTTCGTCAACGAAAATAGTCGATCCGCTTGAACGATATGAACGGCGATTTTGGATTTGTATCCGGCAATGGGCAGCCAATCCGCCGTAATGACCGCCAATTGCTTCCGAAGGGCATCATAGCCCTGTTCCGGATCGTAAACGAAAAATCCGGCGGTCATGCGAACATTAATAAATACGCTGGTTGAAAAATCCTCTTTTTGCTGAAACAGAAATTTCACTGGATCGATGCGCCCTGTCTTGACGTCGGCGTTATTCGCGTCAACGGCGTATAACCGCAATTGGTCCGTATAAAAGACGGCGAGATCGGCCAATCCATCCCCATTAAAATCCCCCGCCGCCGTATCGAAAATATTATCGTTGCAGGATTGATTGAGATCGGCTATCATCGGTTCTTCGCGATGATATAGGCTGTCATCCGGATCGAACGTATAGGATTGGATGACGAATCCATTCTTTTCAGTAGCATAAACCAGGACAAAATCGAGATGGCCGTCATTGTTGAAATCCCCCTTTTCGATTCTTATGCCGATAGGGGCGTTCGAATTCGCGCAAACATACTTTCCTAGATGGGGATCGGAACCGTCGCCGTCTCCGGCAAAGGCTGGAAGTAGATTTAGTTTCCGATCGTAAAGGCGAAGAGAAAAATAATTGCCTTTCGCTGCATAATGGACATATAAAATTTCGTCATGATACTCCTCGTCCGCATCTTGGTTAGGGAAGAAATTTCCGGATGCGATTTCGAAAAGACCAGTATTGAAATCGCCGATGAGCATGGATAGTTTCGTTTCGGCTGTCAAATCCTTATTGAGAATTTCGATGCAAAACTTTTCCTTATCGAGAAAGAAGGCGCGCGCAATCTGTTCGTATTCTGGCGCAAACCGTCCCGCGGCCGCTTTTACGATCTTGAAGGCAGGATCGTTGACCGCTTCCGTCCGAGTCTCGCATTTGCCGCTATCGATCTTGCCGGAAGACTCGCTGATCCAAAGTTTCGTTAAGCTGATGGTTTTGTCTCCCGATAAGAAAAAGACGCCTTCATCATCGCGATACAAGTTGGAATCTTCTTCCGTCTTATAAGGATTCTCTTCCCCGGGCCTGGGACCGGTTTTCTCATACTGATCGTCTTGAGCAATGGTCATCGAGGGAAGAGCAAGCAAAATGAGAATTGAAATAGTCCAACGACCTTGATTTGCGTTCATCTTTTCACTCCCGCCTTACAAGTAGTTTGACGCGTCGAATCCGCTATAAGAGGCAATTCCGTTTAGTGGATATCGCATCGCGCATTCGCCTATTATACAAAAAAAAATTCCCCATTTGTAGTTTTGGGGATTTCTCGAAAACAAATTAAGCGACGCTTTGCCCATAGGAAGCATCCATTACAGAGTCATGAAAAAAACCGTAAAACCCGTGTGATTTTCCCTTGAACTTGGTGGAAATGAAGAGAGATTGAACGTTGTTATAATTTGCATTGAGAAGCGTAGAGAAATTGTCAAAGATTATGAAGCGCAAATATTTTCGGGTATACTATATCGAAGAGATCGAATGGATTTTCTTCTCCCGCCGAATAGGATAGTGAATCGGATTGGATTGACGGCTTAAGAAAAACATAAGCGCATAACAATCGTTTCCTCGTTAAGCCGGCGCAAGATGGTTTTGATTCGAAGCGGTTTAAAGAGCGCGATTCATGTTCAATGTATTGAAAAATCGAAACCTGAATGTAAAGGTGTCTCTGCTGGGAGCCGGCAGCGCGCTGATTACGGCCATTTCACTGGTGCTGTTGGCGGTTTGGCAAAGCGGACAATACAGTCGGCTGGCTCAAACCGAAGTGGACCAATTGATTCGCGCCGATTTGGACCATATCACTCAAGGGATTTACAACTTAGTCAAGATCGGCGATGAAACCGTGCAAGAGCGCGTCAACTACAATCTCAATGTGGCGCGGCTCCTTCTCTCCAACGCGGGCGGAATAAGTTTGTCGCAAGAAGAAGCCGCTTGGACCGCCGTAAACCAGTTCACCGATGAACGCATCGATATTCGATTGCCCAAGATGTCGATAGGCGGCCAATGGCTCGGCCAAAATAGCGATCCGAACGTTAAGACCGCCGTGGTGGACGAAGTGATGCACTTGGTCGGCGAAACCTGCACGATCTTTCAGAGAATGAACGAAAAGGGCGATATGCTCCGCGTGGCGACGACCGTGCGGAACGCCAGCAACGAACGCGCTATTGGAACTTACATTCCCGCCATCAATCCGGACGGCGCTCCCAATCCCGTTATCGCTTCGGTATTGAGAGGCGAAACGTACCGCGGGAGAGCTTTTGTCGTCAATGCGTGGCATCTCACCGCTTATGAGCCGATCTATACCGAGGCGGGCGTCCTCTTGGGCATGTTGTATGTCGGCGTCGAACAGGAGAGCGTCGTCTCGCGGATTCGCCAAACCATCCTGCAAACCAAAATCGGCAAAACGGGTTACGTCTACGTTTTGGGCGGCAAAGGCCGCGAACGGGGCCTTTACATCATTTCCCAAAGCGGCAAGCGCGACGGCGAGGATATTTGGGACAGCAAGGATAGCGACGGCAATTATATGGTCCGAGCGATCATCCATACGGCGATCGTCCTGCAACCCGGCGAACTGGGCGCCGAACGCTACCGCTGGCAAAATCCGGGCGAACCGGCGCCCCGCTGGAAAATCGCCCGGCTGGCTTACTACGAGCCTTGGGATTGGGTTATCGGAACCAGCGTTTACGAAGACGAAATGGAATATTATTACTCGGTGCTAAGCCACGGCAGGATGCGAATGACTCGAATCATGAGTATGGCGGGTTTGGCGATTACGCTTATTATCATAGCCATCGGCATACTCATCGCCTGGACGATCGTCCGCCCCATCCGGCAAATCAAGAATTCGGTGGAGACCATTATACGCGGCGACTTGGATCAGACTTTCGAAATCCAATCCCATGACGAGATCGGCGCATTAGCCCAAACCTTCAATCTCATGACCAATCGTTTGAAACAAACGTTGGATGGATTGCGCCAAAGCGAAGAAAAATACCGGCATATCTTCGAGAACTCGTTGGAAGGACTCTTTCAAACCTCCTTAGAAGGACATTTTTTGAATGCCAGTCCGGCGATGGCGCAAATATTAGGATACGATTCTCCGGAAGAAATCATCGAGACGGTGACCGATATTCGGAATCAAGTCTATGTCGATCCCGAGGAACGCGATCGACTCCTATCCCTTCTTCTTGACGAGGGAGTGATTCGAGGACGGGAAATCCAATATTGCTGCAAAGACAAAAAGAAGATTTGGGTTTCTCTCAGCGCCCGCATTGTTCGCGGCGAATATGGCCAGCCGTCATTCATACAGGGCTTCGTGATCGACATTACCGAACGAAAGCGGTTGGAAGAACAGCTGCTGCAATCGCAAAAAATGGATGCGGTAGGACAACTGGCGGGCGGCATCGCGCACGACTTCAACAATCTATTAACCATTATTTCCGGCTATAGCGAACTCGTATTCAACAAACTGGCGCAAAACGATCCCTTGCGAGACAAACTCAAAGAAATCATCAACGCCGCGGAACGAGCCTCTTCTCTGACGAAACAACTATTGGTTTTCAGCCGCAAGCAAGTGTTTCAGCCTGTCATTGTCAATCTCAACGAATTGATCCTCAATATGGAGAAAATGCTGCGGCGATTGATTGGAGAACATATCGAACTGACCGCTTCCCTTTCCCGGGAGAGCGGCTGCCTCAAAGCCGATCCCACTCAAATCGAACAGATCGTTATGAATCTCGCCATTAATGCTCGAGACGCCATGCCCTCAGGGGGAAAGCTGACGATCGAAACCGCGAATGCGGATTTGGACGATACGTTTTGCTCGACTCATGCCGAGGTGCAAACGGGATCTTACGTTATGTTGTCTATAAGCGACAATGGCTGCGGCATGGACAAAGAAACATTGTCGCAAATTTTCAATCCGTTTTTTACGACAAAGGAAAAAGGGAAAGGGACGGGTCTCGGCTTATCGACTGTTTATGGAATCGTAAAACAATCCAGTGGGCATATCTTCGCTTATAGCGAACCGAAATGCGGCACGACGTTTAAAATCTATTTCCCCCGATTGGACGAAAGGGCGAGTCCGCATCCCATGAAATTAATGGGGGAAGAAACGCTGCGCGGCGACGAAACGGTGTTGCTCGTGGAAGATGAAGAAGCCGTGAGAAATACGGTATCTGAAATATTGGCGGATTCGGGCTACGCCGTACTTCCAGCGAGAAATGGCCAAGAGGCTTTGGAACTATGCAAAACGCGCCAAGATGATATCCAATTGCTGATTACCGACGTCGTGATGCCCGATATGAGCGGCGTGGAGACGTCGCAACGTTTAAGCCAAATGCGGCCGGACATCAAAATTCTCTTTATGTCCGGCTATACCGATAACGCCATTTTGCGTCACGGCATTTTAGACGAGAGCGTCGCTTTTATCCAAAAACCATTTACGCCGGATAACCTCTTGAGAAAAGTGCGCGAGGTTTTGACGAAATAACCGGACAACGAACGCCCGCCGCGTTACTCTTATTGTTATTGACCGATTTGAGGAATTGCGGTTTTAACCTTTCACCTATTTACAAGATGCGGCGGCTGATGGCTAGATCTAATTTTTCCTCCTTATTCATCGAACGAAGCCTCGCAGTTCTTTCCCATAAAAACCTGCCTCTCGGCGTTTCGTTGTTCGCCGTCTTGCTGGCGTCTCCATTAATTTATACCGGTTGGTTCGCCGACGATCTATTGCAGCGCTGCGCCTATTTGGATACGCCCGCCGCCAATGAATTCCTCCCCAAGGAAGACCGGCTTGGCGGACCAATGCGGATGTATTCTTTTTTCGATGGAAACAAGGAACGGAAACAGCGCTATCTGGACAAAGGCGGTTTTCCCTGGTGGATCGATCTTGATATCCTGGCCTGTTTTTGGCGGCCATTTACCGCCTTGCTGAGCATGGCCGATTATCGATTGTGGCCCCAATCCTCCGTCTTGATGCACATTCACAGCCTTGGTTGGTTTGCGGCGCTGCTATTCATCGCCAACGCGCATTATCGCAGGATCATGGGACCGGGATGGGCGGCGGGCTTGGCTCTTTTGCTTTTCGCCGTGAACGACATTCAAGCGGTTCCGATTTCGTTTCTGGCCAATCGGCACATTCTTCTCGGCGCCGTCTTCGGAGCGTTGACTTTATTGGCTCATAGCCGCTGGCGTGAACGGAAACAGGTTCGCTGGGCTTTCGCCGCCTGCCTCTTCCTCTTGTTTTCGCTGCTTTCGTCGGAATCGGGAGTGGCCGTCTTCGCTTATCTGTTTTCGTATTCGCTTTGGATTGAACGGGGCGCAATCCGTGCGCGAATCGCAACTCTCGTTCCTTACATTCTGCTCATTCTTGCATGGAGGATCGTATACGTTTCGTTAGGCTACGGAATCTCCGGGATAGACCTCTACGTCGATCCGGGAAGAGAACCGGTCCGTTTCGCCTATAAAGTGATGGAGCGGCTTCCCATTTTGTTGCTGGGCGTACTCGCGTTTCCTCCGTCCGATATTTACATCATACTCACGCCTTTTGCGATGCCGATTTATTGGCTATTCGCCGCGGCGGCGCTTTCGATTTTATCGCTGGTTTTCTTTCCTTTATGGAAAAATTGCCGGCTTTCCTGTTATTGGCTGTGCGGAACCGTTCTATCAGCCATTCCTTTATGCGCCGCCATTCCGGGAGGGCGTTCCATGCTTTTAGCCAGTCTGGGCGCAATGGGGCTGCTCGCGCAAACGGCGCGTAATTTTGAATGGAAAAAAAAGTTATCTGGATATCCTTTCCAAAAAAAGAATTTGACGCTGGGAATTCTTACCTTGGCGCTGTTCCTGCGGTGGGCCGACGGCGCGGCGGCTTTAACGCAGAATGGCAAGATGTTCAACTATGCTCAAAAAGGAATCGACGTTTTTTCCAATATCGGCGTCCATGATCCTGGTTTGGCCAAGCAGGATTTGATCGTCGTCAATCCGCCCATGGCGCTCATCGTCGCTTACCTAATCCCCTTGCGATTGTTGGATGACGAATCCATACCAGCTCATATAAGGGTGTTATCTCCCAGTCTGGAATCCATAGAGGTGCGCCGAATCGACGAATATGCGCTGGCCGTGCGTCCGCAATACGGATTCATGAGTCCTCCCCGGTGGCATAAGGGAAATTGGACCGAATGGCGGACCTATATCGATTTTCCCAACGCAATAAAGCGTTTCGAGCAATTGATTATGAGCAGCCATCGGCCTATGTCCGTAGGGGAGAAAATTCGCTTAACCGGATTGACGATCGAGATAACCGAATTGACCGAGGATAACCGTCCGGCGGAAGCGGCGTATCGATTCGATGTTCCCTTGGAAGATGCTTCGCTGCGTTGGCTGCAATGGAATAATAAGCGGTGGCGATACGAGGAATTCATCCCTCCCAGCATAGGCCGATCGGTTTGGCTGAACTAAGTTAGAGATCTTCCTTCCTTCCCGTATTCCATAGATTGGCGAATGGCGAAGATAGCGGATCGTTTGATTTATCGGCGGATTTGCGGTTATAATAGGCTGAAGGGAATCCGAAATAGGAACGCCTTCGAGCGGATCCGTTTGCCCAACGGAAGAGCGAGGAGTTGGCCGATGATGCTTGGACCTATCGACCAGCAACGGTTGAACGATATTCGCCGCAAACTGGAAATAGTGTACGCAGCCCCCATCGCGGAACAAGAGATTCGCCGTTTCCTCCCCGGCGTACTTTATAGGAGAAATGGCTTGATTCATCTCACCAAACTAAACGATACGCCGTTCGTCTTGAATGCGGAGTTGATCGAAACCATCGAAGCGACGCCGGACTCCATTATAACGTTGGTCAACGGACGCAAATACCTCGCTCGCGAATCGGTGGAAGAAATCCGCAGGCGATGCCTTGAATATAAACGGGAAATCCATTCGTATGCGAAGAATCCATAAAGCCGGAAAACAAACCTTTCGATAAGGAATACAGACGACAGATCGAATGCGCCGAGAGATGCCTGCGTTATGAGATATTGGCGCGCGAGGTATAAAGCGCCCGCCGCGGCCGCTTGCCGAAGAAATCCGCTTGAGTTTTCTTGAGCGGCGATATAATGAATTCAATCGGACGCAGATGCGGACGATATGGGAAATGAGGTGATGATTTATGCCGAGGAAACAAGAAAAAGCCTCCGGGGGCGCGCCGGAGTGGATGTGCACGTTTTCGGATATGATGTCCTTATTATTGTGTTTTTTCGTTTTGCTCTTTGCGATGTCCTCCACGGAAAAGATGAAAATGATCCAGGCTTCTGGTTCCTTGCGAGCCGCCTTCGGTGGACTTCCGGCGCCTTATTTGGTGGAAAACATTCCCGACATGAAGCAAAAACCGGAACTATCGCGTCCACCGCAGACGGAACGAAAGCAATTTTACGGCAAAGACGAATTGTTGAGGGAGGAAGAACATAAATTCCGATCTCGCAATTTGCAGGAAGTGATTCAGGTTACCGGCACGGAACAAGGCATCACTTTCCGGCTTTCGGGTGACCTGACGTTCGAAAAAGGCAGTTCGGAACTGACGGCCGCCGGTATCCTCGCCCTGCTTTTCATTACGGACGAATTGAATCAATTTCCCAAAAATCCCGTAAAAATCGTGGGCCACACCGACGCCTCTCCCCATCGCGGCGATCCTAATCGCAATTGGACGCTGGCGGCGGACCGGGCATACGCCGTGATGGAATACATTACGAAAATTGGCACCCGCTGGGGGCGCGTTGCTCAAGACCGCTGCACTTACGAATCCTTCGGACAATACGCTCCTTTGCCTGACGTGAATCCCAATACGGTGATAGGCATGACGCTTAACCGCAGAGTTGAAATCACGTTGATCCAAACCGATGAAGGAAATGGAACCTTCTACACCGATTCTTGGATTAAAAATCCCCGGACGCCGCTGATGAATCCCGACAATATGCCGCAGGCGAAAGGCGAATAAAATGGTCGAAAGAAAAAATAAAGAAGAAGCGGCCGGGGGAGCGCCGGAGTGGATGTGCACCTTCTCCGATATGATGTCGTTATTGCTTTGCTTTTTCGTGCTCCTTTTTGCGATGTCTACCGTCGAGAAACAAAAATTCGCTCAAACGATCGGATCGATCCAAGGCGCATTGGGCCGCATTCCGAACATGTTCAATAATTCTTTTGTGAAACCCATAACCATCAAACCGCAAATCGCAAAGCCGGTGCAGCGGACGAAAACCGTGCAACGGGCGAAAGAAGCCATCGCCAAGAAGGCCCGCTCGCGGTTGGTGGCCGATGAAGCGTCCAAGGAAATCATCGTCGAAGGAGTGGACGAAGGTCTCCGCTTCTCCATCGCCGGAAGGATTCTATTCGACGAGGGCGTGGCCTACCTTAAGCCGGAAGCGAAGGAGATTCTATTGAAACTCGCGGAAATTCTCAACGATTTTCCCACGCTTCATATCCGCGTAGAAGGACATACGAATTCGATTCCCCTCAATTCGCCCTTTTTGAATAATTGGAGATTGGCGCAGGCGAGAGCGTATGAGACAATGCTGTTCTTGAAAAACGAGGGAAATGCGGATCAAAGCATGGAAAGGGGACAATCCCGCGTGAGTTTCATGTCCTGCGGCGAGTTCCGTCCCCGTTTTCCCAACGATACCGTAGAAAATCGCGCACTCAACCGGCGGGTGGAAATCGTACTGATGCAAGGGGATCAATCGGAAATTGTTTCCGGCGCCATCGAAGGCGATGAGGAAAGACACGAAGAAGCCGATAAAAAAGATTTCGTCCCCATCGCGCCGCAGTAAAAAGACAGAGGGGACGGCAAGGGCAAGTCGTTTCTGTTCTTGAACGATGCCTGCATTCTCGAATCGTGGACGCATCTTGAAACGATCAATTTTTGAAGAAAATTTGGCGGCGTTGGAAATCCATTCTCCGGAAACGGCTCGCCTGATGCGGGAATGCTCGATGGAAGGGCTTCCCATTGAATTGATTCCCACGAAAACGCAGGCGGCGTCGGCCCGTTTTCTTCCGCCCGGAACGGATAAGCCGGTGTTGCTGCATAGCGCTTACGATCCCATGCGCGAAGCCGTTCGTTGGGTGGAGAGCATAGAGATCGCCGAACCTACGAACGCCGTCGCGTTGGGCGCGGGCATGGGCTACCATCTCCTGGCGCTGCACCTGAGGCATAGCGGAAACCTGCGCTATATCGTCGTGATCGAACGCGATCCGCGCCTTCTGCGGCTGGCTTTCAGTTCGATCAATCTCACCCGGATCATCGCCCATCCCGGAACGATTTGGATCGCGGGGGAAGAACCGAAAAAGATTCCCGAACGCCTGCAGGAAACGCGCACGGACATGATTTTGCATAATTGCAAAATCCTGCCCCACGATCCCTCTTTGAAATGCTTCGCCGATTATTACGCCCAAGCGCGGGAAGCGATTCTCGACGCTTTGACTTACGACGAAATCAACTTGCGTACGACCTTCGAAAGCCAGGGACGCAATCAATTCAACGTCTACATGAACGTCCCCGCCGTCTTTCGCGGCTACGCCTTGAAGGACTGCGAAGGAATGTTGAAGGGCTATCCCGCCATCGTGTCGGCGGCGGGACCGTCGCTGGATAACAACATCCGCCTGCTGCATGGCATCGGCGACCGGGCGCCTTTGCTGATCGTGGATACGGCGCAAAACACCTTCAAGAAGCATGGCCTGCGAGCGGACATGGTGGCCGCCGCCGATCCCACTCCATTGAACTTCAGCCATTTCGAAAAGATCGACAGCCTGGGCGATGCGTTCTTGGCCTTTCACCCCGAAGTCAACCGGCAAATCCCTTCTAAATTTCTCCATCATCCCTACCTTCTGCCGCTTTTCGATCGCGATTCCACGTTCCTCGATTTTCTGTTCGATGTGCAAAACCATTACGGCGTCGTAACGCGAGCGATGAACGTCGGACATATCGCCTTCAACCTAGCGCGCCATCTCGGTTGCGCCCCCATCGTGCTCGTAGGCTTCGATTACGCCTTCCCCAAGCATGGCGGCGCCACACATGCGGCGGATGCGGCGGTTTCTCGAAGCGTAGACAAGATGGAAGAAGACGGTACGGTGCGCATCGGCGGCAAGGAAGGCAAGGCGATGGCGGAATCGGGAACCATGATGTTGGTTCCGGGCTATTACGGCGACAGCGTCCCCACTACCGTTCCGTTTCAGCAATATATAAAAGCGCTGGAAAAGGATATCGCCGAATGCGATTTCGACGTGATCGACGCCACGGAAGGCGGCGCATATTTTGAAGGCTCCATCCGGATGACCTTAAGCGAGGCGATGGAAAAGACGCTGCGAAAGCCGGGCGTAAAAAAGATTTTCGACGATTTCCGGCAAAAGAAAAGACATCCCGATTTGGATCGAATTCTTGGCAGACTGCAAGACTGCCAAGACCATCTCGTCAAGAACCGCTCGCATTGCGACGTTATGAAAAAACAATTGGTAGAATGGGCCGCATTGCTGCAACAAGGCGGTTTTGACGCGCAAGAAGCGAAGCGGCGTTGGGAGAAATTCGATAAGGTTTGGATAGAGATGGCGAGCGATCCCTACATTGACGGCTGTTTAGGAACAACCGTTCAGCCGCTCTATTTCCGCCGCCAGCGCGCCACCCGCCCCAAAGACGGAACTCCCATCGCCTTCTTGCAATGCATGTACGAGAAATACGATCCCATCGTCCGCGACATGGACGCCCTGCTCGGCAATTTCGCCCACTGCATCGATCTGACCCGGGCGGCGCTGCAAGCGTTGGAAAAGGAGCGCCGCATTTGAGAGCGCATCAAGACGCGTTGCTTGGCGTCGAATCCGCTTCAAGATCAATCGTCTCTAAGATTATTTCACTTGTTCGAACAGATAGAGGCCGCTTTTGCCCGGACAAACCAGGTCGATATCGCCGTCGCCGTCGATGTCGCCGATGGCGGGATTGAGGCCGAAGCCCGCATTGCCGTTTTCCTCGACAACATGGCGCTTCCATTCGTCCTTTTTCGGATCGAACGTATAAACATAGATGCAGCGGGGATCGTTGGCGCCGGGATCGTGGCCGTTGTGCGCATAGTAGCGCTTGCCCGTAACCAATTGCCAGGAACCGTCCCCTTTCAAATCGCCGATCCAGATGTAATGGGGCTGCGACCAGCTCTTATCGATCAAATGCTTCGTCCAGGTTCGCTCGCCGTCCTTCTTGCCCTGTTGCAGCCAATATAGCCCGTAATCGTGACCCAAGCCCCAAACGATGTCGTTCAAGCCGTCGCCGTCTACGTCTTTAACGAGAATGGGAAAGCTGGCCGTCCCCAGTTGAAATTCGGGGCGCCATGTCCAAGCCATTTCCGCGCCGTTCTTTTTGCCTTCCAACCAGCCGCCGGGAGCGACGATGTCGGTAACGCCGTCGCCGTTGACGTCGCCCACGCCGTGGCCGTGGCCTCCACCGTTCTTGCTCGCGAAACGCTTCGTAAAGTAGGGCGCCCCTTCTTTGGCCGGGCGTTTTTCGTACCAAACGACTTCTTGAGCCAGATCGGGAAATACGTCTTCCAGGCCGTCGCCATTCACGTCGAAGAGAAAGCCCGTCTCCATGTTGCCTGGAGTATCTATCGTGTGCGTAGCCCAAATCGCATCCTTGGCGCCGGGATTCTCGCGCCAGAAAACTTCCTTGCTGAAATACGTCACGCAAACGATATCCAAATCCCCATCGCCATCTACGTCTTGTATTTCGTCAGCGAAGTCGTTGTAGTACGTATCGATAGGCTCCAGCTCGGCGATTTTATGCGGCTTCCAGGCGGGGGCTTCGTACCAATATTCCCCGCTGACAATGTCTTTCTTGGCATCGTTGTTCATATCCCCGATTCCCGCCGCTTCGAAATGGGAATCGGCGTTGATCGTATGTTTTTTCCAATGGAAATCCCCCGCGGATTGATCCGCTGCGGCGGCGGGAAGGACAAAAATGGCCATCAAAAAGAGAACGATATTTCTTCGGCTGCGAAGCATAGAAATCCTCCTGAAAGAATAGGTCGAATGGAAGAAAATTGTATAACGGCGGCGAGGAAAAAGATATGTCCGAATCAGGCCGTTCGCTTATAGCGGGAGGGAAGATAGAGTCCAATCAGTGTTACGGCGCCGAACCAGATTACGACGGCGTACAGCCAATACATGGAGATATACGCTCCCACCGAAGGCATGATTCCCACCGTCCAGACATAGGAGAAGATCAGCGTATAATCTCCTGAACCGACAGGAGCTTCCAAGTCGATATTATCCGGCAGTCCGGCCATGCTGGCGTCGCGCACAATCCGCAAGGGAGCGATTTCCGTGAAATAATAAATCCCCCAAATCAGTTCTATCGACAAAAATAGAAGCATGATCGCTAGGAATAAAATGCGGAACCTTCGCTTTCCGCACTTGGGGCATTGGGAAAGACGGTACAATTCCCAAAGGCGCGCAAATCCCAACGAGAGAATCCCTGTCAACAAATGAATGGCGGGGAAAGAAGGTGGAATTTCAACGTCGAAGATTTTCCCGCAACGGCAATGAAAACGATATTCGTCCATGCCTTTTCCCTTGTTCTCGTTATTCCATTCGCTGTTGCGTCAATAGCCCATAAACCGGTATACGGCCAGCCCCAGCAAAACCGAATCCACGAGATGCGATAATTCCGGCGCAGCGTAGGTTTCCAAGAACCATTCCTTTTCCTGCACGCCTGCGCTCAGCGCCATTGGCTTAACTAGATCGGCGGCGGCGGTGGTGAGAGCGCTGAAATCTTTTTTCGATTCCTCGTCGCCGGGGAGGCGGTCTTCTTCTTGTTTTAAAATATATAGGAAGAAGTCGGAAGAGATAACGGTTTGAATCTGCGCGGGCGAGCGGACATCTTTCAAAAGCAATCGCATCTCTTTCGACCGGCGCGCGGCGCCCGCCGGATCGGAAGCGGCTTCGCCGAGGTAGTTCTTCGCCGCTTCCTCAGCATCAAACACGTAGGTGATTCCGTCCCTTTCCACGGCGTAGAGATTATTCAAAGGCAGCATAGGCGGCATGGGATTGTCGCCGATTTGAAATCGTTTCCCAGGCAGCATGGCCAACTCAATCTCCGATGTTTGAACGAACGGCATTTTGGAGAATTGGGATAAAAACGATTTTTGCGGATCCAATTCGGGAAACGCCATCGCCATCGTCGGCGTTCCATTGACAAAGCCGAAGAGGTTGAATCCGATTTCTTTCCCGGCTGGAAACCATTGCGAAAGCATCTGCCATTGAGCTTGAACGGCGAGAGGTCTCTTCGATTCCCCCCGATTCGATCCCATATTTGCGATTTTGTCTATCGGCGGTGTTCCCGACGCCATCATTTCTTTTAGGCGTCCATCGCGGTTTCCACGCCGGTTGGAGATTTGAACCTCCATTCCCGCCGGCATGGTTGGTCGGCCCGGCGCCATTTCTTCTCCCGATGCGGAAGGCTCCGCCGCAGCGGGGCCGGAGGAGGCGGCGACGGCGGCGGTAGCCGAAACGATCTCCGGCCACCGCATGGCGAATTCTATCATGCCGGGCGGATCGGCGGGAGTGAATAAGAACTGTTCGAGCGGCTTCCAGGCTTCCGCCCACGGGGGCAGGCTGTCCGCTGGCGCCAGAATCGTCAATCGTCCCGCTCCCTCTTGAAGCTGGTAAAGGCATACCGCCTCACGAACGCCGGAAGCCTTGAGAAACATTGGGAACGTTCCTGGAGGTCCCAGCGACGGCCCTTCTTGTTTCGCCGCATTAAAGAAAAGCGCCGCGCCTGAATTTTCGAAGCGTTTTTTGTAAGGAGAATAGGGATCGGATTTTTCCGCCAATTCCGGAGGCGGCGGAGTGGTCCACAATTTCATCAAGGCGTCTTTTTGATTGGAAATCCATACGATCCCCGAATCGGCCAGGATAGCAATCTCTCCGAAGGGTACGGAAATCACTTGCATTTTGGCGGCGCCTGCGGGCATTTCCGAAGTCGCCGCGCCGGGAAAAGCGGCGATCAAGGTCTCAATGATTTTGGGGAGTGGGCTGCCTTCCTCCGTACCCTTCAGAATTTTCGCAGCGGCGGCTATGGAAGAAACGGGAGCATTGCCTTCGGAGGGAAGCATAAACAACCGCACTTGCTCTGCATGGGCGCCAATGGCGGAAACAGCCGCCGTTACCCCGTGGGGAAGCAACGCCGAGGCGAATTGGCCGCCAATCTGCGAAAAGATTTCTTCCTGGCCTATCGCCGAAAAAACATCGCCTTCGGCTCTCAACGTCTCCATATCGAGAAGCAGCCAACAGGGGGAAGCATTAGGCAGCGTTTTTTCGAAAAGGAGAGCGGAAAGATTCGCAGGCATAACCGGAACGGGAGCGTTGGCAGTTTGATCGCCCTGGCCGTCTTTTTTGTCTTCTACGGCGGCCGCCTTGCCGGTTCCGGACGGCGTTCCCCAATAACGATCAAGCGAAATTCCACATACTAAACCGATTATGAAGATGACAAGTACAAGAAGATACTTTTTCATAATTCTCCCTGACGATAACGTTTTTTTATAAGGACGAATCCAAGGGGACGAATAAACATGAACGGCAAAAATCCCCATCCCTGCCTCCTTAACGAATAACCTAATTGGGTTTGATTCCGACCTCGACATTGAGGTTATTCAATTGCTTCATGAAATCGCCATATCTTTCCATCCGTTCGCTTTGCCGCCGTAAGATGCGTTGGCGGTCTTCGGGCGTTTGCAGGATGAATGGCGTAATGAAGGTCAGAAGTTCCGTATTCGATTTTCTTTTGGATTTCGATTTGAACAGATACCCCAAGATGGGAACGCTTTTCAATCCGGGAATGCCTTTATCGATGTCGGAATAGCTCGTATCAAGGACGCCGGAAAGAACGGCGGTCTCTTCGTTGTCGATAGTCAGGACGGTGGTAATAACGCGTTTTGCGAAAGCGGGAATGATCGTATCCCCCACTTTTAATGAATAGCGATCGACTAATACCTGGCCCGTTTCCAGATTGACGTTAATCGTAACGGTAGTGGCGCTGTTAATGCGCGGCTTTACTGAGAGTTTCAATCCCGGCTGTTTGAATTCAATGCTTTGCTGGGAGAGATTATTGGATATAGTAGATCCGCCAAGAACGGGAACCTCATTAATCACTTCGACGTAGGCGCTTTGATTGTCCTTCGTCAGGATGTTGGGCCGGGCGACGACGTTGGTTTTTTCGTCATGCGCCAGCATATTGAGAACGGCGGAATAATTGGCGCTGGAGAGAACGGCGACTCGATCCAGATTGAGCGCGGAGATCGGCGTTTCCAAATTCGCTTCTACGTTGATGGGAAGATTGTCCGCCCACTTAATGCCCAGCTCGTTGTTCTTGATATCCGAAATTTCCACGATGAGAATTTCGATCAACATCTGAGCGATGTCTTGATCCAACTCATTAATCAACTCGCCAATGGGTTCGAAATACTGGGAATTGGTGGTTACTAAAAGCGAATTGGTGCGGGTTTCAGCGACGATGCGCACATTGCCGATCAGGTTGCTGATTTGCTGGTTCTGATTGGCGGAAGATTGATTCATGAACCAATAGAAGCCCTGGTTGCGCTGGTTGCCGCCGCGCTGTTCTTCGAAAAGAGACGTCAACTGCTGGCTCATATATTCTGCTTCCGCATTCTTCAGAGGAAAAACCTTCGTGGTTCCATATTCGGGATTCTTTTGATCCAACTGTTTGATCAGTTTTTCCACGACGTCGAAGGCGCGCGGCGTACCTGCGATTACGACGATGGAATTGGTTGTCGTGTCGGCGATGACCTTTACTTTGCCGGAAAGTCCCGTCAACGATTGTTGCTGTTGATAGAAAAAGAAAAATCCGCCGCCCGATTGCTGGTCGCTGAAAAGTTCGTTGATGATATAGGCCAGATCCGAAGCTCTGGCGTATTTAATGGGATAGACGCGAGGCTCTTCCTTGGATTCGGGCAAGGGTTGATCGAGTTGTTTGATCAAATCTTCGATCATGTCGAAATCGGACGGCCGGGCGGTGATGATGAGAGCGTTCAACCGCTGATCCTCGATGATTTTGATTTGATCCTCTTCTCCGCCTCGTCCCCGGCGGCTGTAGCTGTAATAGTAATCGTAATAATACCCGCCGCGGTTTGAAGAAGAATCGCCTTCTCCAATTAACTGTTTCAACATCCCGCTGAGGATAATGGCGTCGGCGTGCTCTAGGGGATAAACGCGGGTGATCTTGTCGTAACTTTTCTTGGCGTCCAGCGTTACGAGGATATCTTTGATGGTTTTCACGTCTTCGGGATAGGCGGAAATGATTACGGTATTAGAGCGTTGATCCGCCACTACCGTCGGACGGTAATTCTGCGACGAACGCGATTGCAGCATCTGATTCAAGCCCTGCGCGATTTCCGTCGCGTTGCCGTTTTTCATCGTGAAGGTTTCGTTGAGTATTTCCGCCGTGGCGCTGACGTCTAATTTCTCGATGAAGTCGGATACTTCCTGAATCGCTTCTTGAGGAGCGGAAATGATGAGGGAGTTGGTGGAACGATCGCCAATGACTTCCACGTTGGCGTTGCGGCGCCGGTCTTGCCGGTTGCCGCCAGTCATTTTGGAAACCACTATGTTTTCCAACAGATCGTTCAGGCTTCTCGACATTTCCGATGCGTTCAGGTAGCGCAGCTTGAATACTCGGATCGCCACGCCTTCCAAGGCCCCTTCTTTATCCAACTGGCGGATGATTTTCTCCAGTCGGGCGGTGTTGGCCGCCGTATCCGTGATGATGATCGAGCCGGTGCGGTCGTCGGCGATGACATTGGCGTTTTCCGGCATCAACGGCGCGAGGGATTCTTTGAGTTGGGAAGGAGAAGCGTATTTCAGATCGATGACCGTGCTGGTAACGCGGGCGCTGGAGTCCTGATCTCCAGTTCCGACTTTTACGTCCACGCCCATTTTTTTGGCGTCTGCAATTGGCAGTATCAGAATCATCTGATCGGTTTCGATATACGTCGTCCCCTTGAGGCCGAAGGCGGCGTCGATGATGTTCATCGCCTCTTCCTGAGTCACTTCGTTGGGATTCATAATGGTATAGTTGCCCTGCACCTGATCGCTCTTGAGAACGACTTTCTTTTTCATATCGCTCAGAAATTTCAAGATTTGATCTACAGGAGCGTTATTAAAATTAAGTTTGAACTTCTCCGGCTCTCCCGGCTTGCCCGGCTCTGACGGCGTCGCCGACTCGCCGTTGGGGACGAACATCTTTCCCTTTTTGAGCATATCCTGCAGCGCTGTGGCGAACAGATTGCCCAAACCTCCCGAAGCCTTTGGATTATTGTCATCCGCGGGCTTGGCCTGCGCCGCCGCTTCGGTATTGGCGTTTTCACCCGCCGAAGCGTCTTGGGACAAGACTCTCGAAGGCAGAGCGATCGCTCCCAGGACGATGAGAACGATCGTTAGGATTGTTTTTATTCGGTAGTTCATCTTCTCCCACCTCGTATAGGAATAGTTTTCATTCGGAATGCGCGGATGCGCGCGCGATGATCTCTTTTCAAGAAGATCCAATGTAATCGATTGAAGGTCTATATCTTTATAGATTCGTTTCTCAACCGCCATTTCTCATTTTCTCAAAGACTTGTTGCCGTTCCTGCGGACTCATATTTTGCATTTTCTGTTGCAGCTGTTCCCGTTCCTGCGGCGACATGCTTTCGAAACGCTCTCTCATGCTTTTTTTTAAGGCTTGATCCGGAGGAGGCGCCGAAAAAGAAACATCAACATTAACCGATGTTTTGGATGGACCCGAAGGACGCTTTGCATTAGGCATAGAAGGCTGGGGACCGCCCGGCGGCGGAGCACCGCCTCCCTCGCCGGGCTGGAACAAATTCAGTATCCGGGGCTGGTTTTTGCCGTCTTCCATCAATGTAACGGTATCTACTCCAATAGCCGTCACCGTCGCATTGCCGATTTTTCCTCCCACGGCGATATACTGGTTGTTGATAACGGCTTTATCCATGAAAATGCCCGTAAACTGATAATTCATTGGCATCTCTTTAAAGATATTGCGAGCGGGTTTTCTGGGCGGTTTTTGCCCTTGAGGTCCCCCCGGAGGCATTCCCGGCCCGCTCATTCCCGGACCCCCCATTTCTGGCCCGCCCATTCCTGGCCCGCCCATTCCTGGAACGCCAGGCGGCATTCCCTTCCCTTCCGGGTGCATCCCCGGTTTGTTCGATGGATTGTTAGAAGGATTTTTCATTTCCTTCTTAGCGTTAACTTTAGAATCCTTGGCGTTGCTTTCTCCATCCTTGGCGTTGGGAGACGAATTGGGGTTTGAAGTTTGGGCGATTAAAGAATCGACCTTGGCGAGTTCAACGTAAACCGATCCCCATGAGTACAATTGAAACAAAACCAATAGACTTAAGATGGCTAATGCAAAGGATTGCCAATAACGCTTAGCGATAAGTTGAAAGCGGTTGAGCGGAAATGGATTCATAATCATCCTCTCGCAACGGCGGCCGCCGGACTGGCGGATTGGGTTTTGGCATCGATCAGATAAGTGGAAACAGTCAACTGAACGTCTAAATCCGGCCGGTTTTTATCCTGCAATGTACTTTTAATGGATGTAACTTGGCAGACGATGCTGCAATTGCGCAGATTGTCCAGAAAAGGGATCAATTGCTCGTATTGGCATTGCATCGACAATTTGACATCCAAACGCGGCATAGGCCGCGTGCGCATATTTTCGTTGTAGGAATAACTCTTGATTTGCATTCCGCTCATCCCCGCTGTTTGCTCCAATGCGGCCACGAATTTGTGAGCCTCGTTTTTCTCGATGAATGTCCCTTTTTCGTTGCCTAATTTATTGCGCAGCGCCAAATTGCGCGTCTTTTGCTCGTCGACGTTATCCATCATGGCGAAAAGTTCAAGAAATTGCTGCTGGGTAGCGCTGGATACGCTGGAATCGGATATCCTGGAGGAGATTAGTTTGCCTCCCCACATCAAGATAACCGCAATCGCCGATGCGAAAGTGATCCATGCTAAACGTTTTTCCCGTTTGGAGAATGCCATGCGTCCGCGCTCCTTCCGCTCGATTATTTCACTCATGTTGTGCATTTCCATTCCCTCGCCCTTTGGGAGAGGGGGTAGGGTGATGGGGATTAAGTTCAATCAAATCAACCCTCACCTAACCTCTCCCAATCTTGGGAGAGGAATTGTAAAGTCAGCAAATTCCTTTAAAAATAGTTTACTTGCATAACATTAGTTATTTCAATTTGCCTTTCAAGTAAATGACGAATTGTCCCGATTCGTTCACAGAGCGGTCGAGTTCCATGTCTTTGATAAGGGAACCGGAATTCAATTTTTCGATGATTTCAATGATGCGTTGGTGGTTGACGCCCGCCAGAGCCAATTCTATGCCCGTCTTCAAATCCACGGAGATGGAACTTACCATTACGCCTTGGGGAAGCGCTTCCGACAGGAATATGAAAAGATTGCCGAAATCGAAATCGCTGCGCATCATCTCTTTCAAGACGGTCTCTTCCCGCAACAGGCGTTCCGCCACTTTAATCATGTCCGCGCCTTTATCCAACCGTGCGGCGCGGGCTCCTTTATACCAAATCGATCCTCCCGCCCATAGAACGATTAGAAACGCCGCCAGGCAACCGGCGGCGGCGAGGAACGAACGCGAAGGCGCAGCCGCTTCATGGAACAAAGCGCGCCAGGAGATCGCTTCCGCCTCCGCGCTCAACAAGTTGATTCCCTTTATCGCTTTATGCAAACGGCAGTAGGCGATGCAGAGAAGCGGCAGATGCAGCGGCGTCAATTCGCCCCCCTTGCGTTGGAAATACGCCATTACGTCTTTCAGAACAAGATGATTAAGAACAATCCCGTTGCGTTCGGTCATTTCCCGCAACTGATTCAGTTCCCAATCGGGAAAACCGCAGAGGATCATGCTTTTGATCGATCCTTTGGGAAAGCGGTCCGAAGCGAAAGCCATCGTGCGTTCGATTTCGCCCGCCAGAAGTCTCTCTTTTTGAACCTCCGAGTCCGCCTCTCCGCCGGATAGCGAAGGGCGGGTCAGCGTGACGGAGCGGGCGGCGTATACGGCGCGGCGGTTGGCAACGGTGATCGTCGCCCTTCCCCCTTCCTGGGAAACGATGACCGTAGGCGTCTTGAGGGATTCTTCGTCCAGGCTCAACAGAAATTCGTAAAGTCCCCAAAAATCGGGAGTAACCTGAGTGGGCGCCAAATCCGAACTGGCCCATTCCTCCATCAAGGAATCGATAAAATCCTTGCGGGCGGCCACCCAGAGAAGGTGCTTCTCCATCGCGTCGCCGTGAGCCGATGAGATCAGTCTGTCCCATGCGATCTCTTCGATGGGAACCTGCAACGCTTCGGAGACTTCGAACGCCGCCAATTCGCCGATGTCTTGGATATCGGCGGGCGGCGTCTCCATAAAGCGGGCGGTGAGAAGATGCGTGGGCGCGATCAGGATCACTTCCGGCTTCTCAAGCCAGCCCACATGAAGCTGGTTCGATACGGCATGGATTGCTTGGCGCAAGTCCTTAGCGGAAGAGACCTCTTCTCCCCCGGCGGCCAACGGCTCCATCCCGCCGCCGATCAAGAGCAGCGAACCTTCCGTCTCTTTCGCCTCCAGCCACGCCAAATGGCCGCCCGCGATCTGCAAAAGCACGATATGTTTCGCAAGTTTTTCCGATTTCATCGCAGCACTTTCCAATAGCGGATTTGCACAGGGTCCGACCCTCGGTCGAAGAGGGCGAAAATTTCCTTATAAGCTTTCGTTGCCGGCATCGAGCCGATGGATCGCATGGAGAAGACGGAGGATTTAGTACAGACCAGATTGATCAGTTGCTTGATCTGGTTGTTCGAAATGCCCGCCACGTCCACCAATTGTCCTATATCTTCGAACGGTCCTTGATCCGATTGGCGGTATTCGAGGATGTTCTCCACGATATCCTCGTTGTTGGGGAGCAGGCAGCGCAATACTTGAGGAGGGGCCGTGTTGATATTCACGCGTCCGATGAGTTGATCTTCGTCGGAAATCGTGATCCGGTCGGCGATGGCTTTGAATTTTTCCTTGCTCAAATTGACGCCGCCTCCGCCGCCTCTTCCTCCCCCTCCTCCATCGTTTCCCAGTAGATCGCCAATGGATTGAAATTGGTTTTGATCCCGCGTGGTGACGATGGAGTTGATTTCCTCTTCCGATAGTTCGTTTTGAAAATTCTGCGTTAAGGAATCTTTGTCCGCCGAATTAATATTGATGCGCGTACTTCCATTTTTGTCTACGTTTTTCTCGTAGGAATAGTAAGTAATAAAGGGACGCCATCCGTAATCCAAAATCCCATCGTTGTTGTCGAGAGGATAATTCTTGGCGCCGTCGTTTTCATTGGCGTCCAGAATGCCGTTGCCGTTCGTATCTTCGCCATACAGAATATCGACGGTCATATCCTTGACCAGCAGCAACTCGTCAATGGAATCGAAATTGTCGTTCTTAGGGGAATACGGCTCCGCCAGGGATTGATAATAATCGATCTCCGCCCCATACGTTTGAGGATTGTCGTCATTGTCTCGCCAATCCAGCACGGCTTCGACGACAGGTTCTACCGCGTTAGGCAACTGCATAAGCATTTCCTTGGTCGCCACGTTGATGTTGATTTTGCCGCATTCGTCTTCCGCCCCGTACCGATAGGCGTTTTTCTCTTCCAGGTTGGGATGGATGAGCGTATAGACTCCTTTCCCCAGGGCGGCGTTGAAAAAAGAGGCCTGGTTGTCGCACCAGCTCTCTTTTTCGTTGTCCGATAACGTTTCGAGGGCGTCTTGAACCAACGCTCCCATCATATGATGGATGCCCGCCTCCGCTAACAGTTCCGCCTGCGTCGCCTCCGTGGAATTGCGGTTGATCTTGAGGGATAGACGCGCCTGGCGGGAAAACATCATCGTGATCGTTCCCATAATGGCTACGATCCATAACACCACAATCAAAGCGAATGCCCGCTTCCGTCTCACCCTCGCCGGGAGGAAAAAAGAGGCGTCCGCCGCCCCTCGACGTTTTTTTCCAAGCCTTCTATCGCCCACGGGACGAATTTCCTCCCCGACTCGAATTGCCCCCGCTGTTCGAATTTTCTCCCCGGTTGGAATTGCCTCCCCTATTGGAACCGCCGTTGTTATTGGATGAATTCCCGCCGCCGGAGCGGTCGCCGCTTCCCTGCGATTCCGCCTCCGTCCCCATCGTCGATCCAGGCTGGCCTTGGCTTTCCACATAACGGTAATTAGCTAGCCAAACCATGGTGGTATATTTGACGAGGGCGTCTTCGCTCGGCTCCTGGCCCAATTGTTCGGGATTGAAAAGACCGATGGAGATATACACGGCCTTGGGGATCGACTCGCTGGAGTCCCATTCCGGCCACCACATCTCCCCGTCGTAATACTGAAAATCGAGATAAACCACGTTCGGACCCAACAAAGCGATTTCGCCGCCGTGGAAGGGGTCCATATCGGGCGTAGGATCGTAGCGCCGCATCAACCAGGGATTATTCGTCTGAGCGGTCTCTTCGGAATTGTTGAAATATTGAATTTCCGCCAGGTCGCTGGTTCCTTCGCCCATCTCCACGGGATTGTTGACGGCGCTGATAAACATGAGTTTGTCTTGCTGCATGGCGGTATTTTCGGAATCGACGCCGACAAAGCGCGTCATGTTTTTGTGCGGCGAGAAATAGGTTGCGGTCAAGTCCCGCCGCATCCGGTCCAAAATGAGGCGGGCGCTGTCGGCGGTAGAGGATTTCCCCGCTTGGCTCTTGTAGGCTTGCAGCACCACCGAAAGCGATAAAAACGCCCCCGTCAGCACCAATCCCGACAGGGTGGCGGCCATCAATAATTCGACCAAGGTAAATCCAGGCGCTTTTTTCATCGTCTTTCGCTAGACCGACGACGGTCCGGCCGTTTCTTCTTCCGGAGACGCATAATAATGATAGGTATAGTATAAAAGCGATTGCTCTTGATTGGCCCGAATCCAAGCGATTGTCAAGCGCACCTGATAGAGTTTATCGATCTCCGTATAATAGTAATCCACCTTCCAGGCGAATTCCGGATAGGAAGTAAAATTGCCTTGGTTAACATCGGTAGGAAGAAACATGTCCGTCCGCAATTCCGCCCGCAATTCGTCCATTAAAGTAGCGGCCAAGGCGTAATCCTGCGATATTCGCGACGCCACGAGGCTGGCGGAGAACGTGGTCAATATGCTGGTGACGGCGATGCCGAGTATGGTCATCGCCAAAAGCGCTTCCACAAGGGAAAAGGAAGCCTGGCCTTCCGGCGCCAAGATCGTCCGAGAGGGCGTTTTCGCTAAATTAATCGGTAAAAGAGGTCGCTTCATAATTCCACGTCATCACCTGACCGGTTAATCCCACGATCGCGATCGTATTCTTCCTGCCGTCCCGATCCGCCAGATAAATAAAAGCGTCCGAGGTCGAGCCATCGGGATTGAACGTCAATTCGTTCTCCGCCTGCGATCCAAAAAGCGAATTTTTAACGATGCCCGCTACTTTTACTTCTTTCTTGTATTCCTTGGGATAAGCGACGGGAACCGGTTCCGGAACATAAACGCCCGGCTGCAACGAAGGGTCTTCTTCCACGGAAAAAATAACGTCGCCGTTTTCGGGATTGAAGCTGATTTTCGTACGTACGCTGCGTTCCACGGCGGCGCTGCGAGCGAAACGGATGATATAACCCAACGTGCTAGTGGCATTTTTGATGGTATTGCCAGAAAAATAGGAATTGAGATTGGGGACGATGGCGCCCGCCAGGACCGCCATGATCGTAACGACCATGATTAACTCCAGCAGGGTGAAGCCCGCTCTATCGGGGGAGGCGCTTTTTCTCACACTTCTTCTCCTGCTATGGATGAAACGCAAAGGCGAACCAGCCGGTTTAAGATTTACTCTGGAAATGATTTAAAATCATGCGTCCAGGCGGCTTATTTCTTTCCTATGGAATATTCATCGAAAACCTCATCCCATCATGTTGCCGATTTTCATAATGGGCAGCAAGAAAGCGAAAAGAATGCCTCCCACGCCGATAGCCATAAGAATAATAACCATAGGCTCGAAGAGGGTGATGAACCGTTTAATGGAATGCTGGACTTCCACATCATAAGCGTCCGCCACCTGGAAAAGCATCTCATCCAGCGATCCCGATTCTTCCCCAACGGCGATCAAGTTCGTAACCATCGGCGGAAAGAAGCCCGTTTCGCGCAATGGCTTAGCCAATCCTTCGCCTTTTTTGACCTTTTCGCACACATTGCGAAGCGAATGCGACAAAATGGCGCTCGTTGTCGTATCCACGACTAGATTCAACGCGTTGAGCACGGGTATGCCGCTTTTCACCAGCGTGCCCATCGTCCGGGAAAAGCGTGCGATCTGCGCTTTAATGAAAACCGTTCCCAAGGCGGGAATGCGATCCTTGAAACGATCGAGTTTTTCTCTCCCCGCCTCGCTTTGAAGCATCCGGCGTATCATGTATACAACGCCCGCTAGCGCCAGAAAAAACACCCACCAATATTTCAATACGCCGTCGCTGAAACGGATGAGCGTCCGCGTCAACCAAGGAAGATTGTCTCCAAAATCGGCGAAAACGCCGCTCAAACGGGGGATGACGAAGGTAACCAGAACGGTAATGGAGCCGATGCCCACCAATACCACTAACATGGGATAAGCCAAAGCCGTCAGGATGTTGGAACGCAAGACGTTCTCCGCTTCCATGAATCCCGACAATTGCTTAAGAACCACATCCAGCACGCCGCCGGATTCGCCGACGCGCACCATGCTGCAATACAACTTATTGAATTGCTTTGGATATCGGCTTAGGGATTCCGACAGACTGGCGCCGCCGTGAATATCCTCGCGCACGTCGTGAATGATTTGGGAGAGAGAACCGCTTTCCGTCTGCTCTTCCAGGATGGAGAGCGCGTTGGACATCACGATTCCCGCGTGTAAAAGCGCCGCCAGCTGGCTGGTGAAGACCTGGATGTCGCGGCTGGTGATGCGAGATCGTTTTTCGATGGACGCAACGGTGGGAGCCGTCTGGACCTTGGCGCTTTCTTCGTCCACATTGACCGGCCGCATCCCCCGTTCCTTGATCTGGGAGACGGCTTCGACGCGCGTCACGGCGGCGATGGCGCCGGAGACGAGTTGTCCTTCATTGGTTAAGGCTCGATAATGATACAAAGGCATAAAAATTACCGTCCCCTAGATTCAATTCGCACTTACCCGCGCAACGCGGCCATCCTTCCCGCGCCGCACGGCGATCAGGCTTATCTTTTGCTCTCGACGGAAATAAATGAGATCGGCGCCGCCGAACCTTGGCTCTTGGTTATAGATTGACTCCGGCGATTTCTTCTTCCTCGGTAACTCGGATCACTTCTTCGATCGTCGTTTCTCCATGCAGAACCTTCTGCCAGCCGTATTCGCGCAAACTTTTGATATTCGCCATTTGCTGAATTTGGTTGGAAGAGGGGCGAGTCAGGATCAAATTCCGCAGTTCGTCGTTAAATGCAATCAATTCATAGATACCAGAGCGGCCTTTATAACCCTGGTTATGGCAAAATTCGCAACCGATGCCTCGAAAAGGCCGAATGTCTTTCGGCAGTTGAGCGCCGGCGAGCATCAAAACTTCGGGATCGGGTTCGTAAGGCTCGCGGCATTTCGGGCAATTCAAGCGCACTAGGCGCTGCGCCAATACCGCCGCCAAGGAAGAGGAAATGAGATAGGGATCCACGCCCATATCCAAAAGCCGCGTAACGGCGCCGGAGGCGTTGTTCGTATGCAGCGTGCTGAAGACGAGGTGGCCCGTCAACGCCGAGCGGATGGCGATTTCCGCCGTTTCGAAATCGCGGATTTCCCCCACCATGATGATGTCCGGGTCCTGCCGCACGATCGACCTTAGCCCGTTGGCGAAGGTCAAGCCCCGCCTGGGATTGACCTGCATCTGATTGATGCCCTCGATGTTGTACTCGACGGGATCTTCGATGGTAACGATTTTTACCATGGGGTTTTTGATGCGGTTCAATCCCGCATAGAGCGTAGTAGTTTTCCCCGATCCCGTCGGTCCCGTCACCAGAATGATGCCGTGGCTGCGATGCAACAGGCGGACGAACCGTTTGCGCATGTCCTCGAAAAATCCCAACTCGGATATATCGTAAAGGACGTTCGTCTTATCGAGAATGCGCATAACCACGCTCTCCCCATACACCGTGGGGATGGTAGAAACGCGAAAATCCAACTCGCGGTCGGCGATGCGCAGGCGGATATGGCCATCCTGGGGAGTGTAGCGTTCGGCGATATCCATTTCCGACATGATCTTCACGCGGGAGATGACCGCCGACTGCAAATGCTTCGGCGGCGGCGGCATTTCCCGCAACATGCCGTCGATGCGATAGCGGACTTTCAACTCGTTTTCAAACGGTTCGATATGGATATCGCTGGCGTTTTCCTGCACCGCCTGGAAGATAATGAGGTTCACCAGGTTGACGACGGTCGGTTCGCGCGCCAATTCCTGAAGATCGGAGATATTGTCGCCCACCTGGCGGATTTCGTCTTCCTCGCTGCTCAAGTTGGCGATCATTTTTTCGATGCTGGCGCCGAAATAGCGTTCGATGCTTTCCAGCAGTTCTTTCTTGCGCGCCAGCACCACTTCGATTTCGCAACCCGTCAGCATTCGTAAATCGTCGAATACTTGCAGATTGTTGGGATCCATCGCCGCTACCGTAAGGGTTCCGTTTTCCTTTACTACCGGCAACACGCAATGGCGCAAGGCAAACTCCGCCGGGACGGCGTTAACGACGCTCGGCGGAAGTTTTTTGGGGATTTCCATCCAACGTACGCCGTAGGCTTGACTTACGGCGTCTAATAAACGCTCTTCTTCAATAATTTGATGCCGCAAAAGCACTTCATCGAGCGGATCACCCGTCTCAAATTGCTCCTGTTTGGCTTTTTGCCATTGTTCTTCGTTAATCCACTCGGAACTTTTCAATATTTCCTGTAAATTCAGCCCGTTCATGTCCTCTTCCCATCGACTAGTGACTCGATAAAAGAGAAGGCGCAGCCAGCGGCGCCAACGCATTCCCAAAACATACTATTAATAGATACCTTATCGTATAGTATTATAGTAAAACTAGGATAAATTGTCTGGGTAAAGTCCCTCTCTTATCATTTAACGAATCTGTCGGTGAAAATGTTTCATTTGTTCTGTTTATTTGTTGGTAGGGCGCATTCGTAAAATTCCTTATCTGCTTTGCTTTAGGCTTGATTTTCTTGAAGTAACATTCTCGTCTCCCTAGGATGAAGGCGTATAAAATCCAAAAACGATTTTCTGCCGCCATTTTTTCTCAGCCGCAGGATGGCGCCGTTTCTTTATCTCATGAGCCTCTTGCAAAATTCCTTTATTTTTATTCCTCCCCCAAGCTTGGGGGAGGTTAGGAGGTGGTTGACGTAAGTCCATAAAAATCAACCCCCCTCTAACTCCCCCCAATCTTGGGGGGAGAATTTTAAGACGGATTTCATTAATTTTGCAAGAGCCTCTCTTTATACGGCAATTTCAAATATAAAAATTTAACGGCGTTGACTATGCTGCGCCCCCATATAAACTATTTATAGTCTATTCCCATATCGAAAAAACCTTTTATTATATTTTTCGGCAACCATCACTAAAATTAGGAGTTACGCCATGCCTCTTTTCGAATACCAATGCAAGGAATGCGAGCGCGTGTTCGAGGAATTGGTCTATTCCGGTTCAGAAAAAATTCATTGTCCTTCATGCGCAAGTTCTAAAGTCGAGAAGATCCTCTCAACATTCGGCGTGAGGATGGCGCAAAACAATCCCTGCTCGAGCGGCGTTTGCGGTATGCCGGGCCCCTCTCCCGCATGCGGTCAAGGATGCTGTCCTTCTTGCATGGATTGAGAATCCGTGCAAAATACACCCATTACCCGATTATTTATATTTACCTGTATGGTTTGCAAAACCTTCAAGGTGGAGGCAATATAGCCTTTAATTTCAAAGAGTTGCAATCGCTCACTCCAAACAAGAACGAATAAAGGAAATTTCATGACCCCTTCCAAAATCGACCGCAAGGAACTTCAACGCCGTTTGAAAGAAGATGAATTAACCGTTTTTTTACAGGAATTTTATGAAAACGCGCGGGTTTTCTTTTCCCAATACGGAAAAATGTTAGGCTTGACGTTGCTGCTAATTATAGTTGTCGGCCTGGCCGGTTATTTCTGGCGCACGAAGTCGACGTCGGACTTCAACGAAGCGCAAATCCTGTTCGGCAACGGCGCCGCCTTTATTACGCAAGGACAATATGAAGAAGCATTAGGCGAGTACAATAAATTGCTCGAAAGCTATCCTAACCAGAAAATCGCCAAACTGACCCTTGTGCAACGCGGCAACTGCTATTTCAAAATCAATAAGTACGCCGAGGCGTTGAACGATTATAAAGCCGCCCTCCCCGGTTTGGAGTTGTCCGAGGCGATTTCCGTTCGCATCGCCATGGTTCAAACCTTCCGCAGCCTGGGACAATTCAATGAAGCCATAACCGAATTGGACGGCATAGAAAAAGAAGCCCAATCCAATTCCCTGAAACAATATCTTCTCTTTTTAAAAGGCGGCTGTTACGAGGATATGGACCAACCGGAAAAAGCCTTGGATAGTTACCGCGCCATTCCCGCCGATTCCGCTTATTACATGCAAGCGTTGGAAAGAATCGAATGGCTCGAAACGAAACCGGTCGGGGCCATCAATTAGCCCGAGAAACAGTAACAATCGGCGAGTAACGAGGATTTTAATAACTCATATTACGCAGCCAATATTTTCATACCATCGGAAAAATCATTCAAAAAAGGCGTTGAGGCTTCCATGATTATGGTTCTTTCGAAACGCAAAAAAAGTTGAATGCCGCGAAATTGCTTCTCCCAGCCTTGAAAGGCTGGGCTATTGCCAAATGCCCCTTTAAAGGGGCAAACAATAATAGCCCGCCGTTTCAACGGCGGGTTTTGGCTGACCATTGGCCGCTGTTTTTGGAATGAATCCTCTCTCTTCCGCCCAATCTTCCGCTTTGAAGCGGCGAGCTTTCCCTCCTTCCGCCCTTTGGGAAAAAAACGTTTTACGCCCCTTAATGCGGGATATGCGCGCCTCCCAAGACCCCAGGGCCATTCGTTATAAAAACCAGAAAATCGCGTCAGCCGTTCTTTCCCTACCGGAAATCCAAGCGGCGCAATGCGTCGCCGCCTACGCTTCCCTGCCTACGGAAGCGGGAACGGATGAAATGATTTCCTCTCTCTTGGATCAAAAAAAACATGTCGTTTTGCCCCGCGTTAACGGCAATAATCTCGAACTCTACCGCATCCGGGATTTGCGCGACGACCTTGCGCCGCAAGGCGCTTTTTCCATCCGCGAACCGATTCCAAACCGCTGCGAGCGAATTTCTCCCTCCTCAGTCGATCTCTTCCTGATTCCAGGCGTGGCTTTCGATCCCTTCGGTTCCCGCCTTGGATTCGGCGCCGGTTATTACGATCGCCTGCTTTCCCTGCGCCGCCAAGATGCGGCGGCGGCGGCCTTAGCGTTCGAATTCCAGGTGGTTCACGCTCTGGAAACCACAGAGCGCGACATCCCCGCCGATCTCGTCGTTACCGAGGAATCGATTTACGAACTTACGCTTAGCGCATTCACCAGCGCCAGCGAGGAGGAGACGCGAAAACTGGCGCAACGGCTTTTGGAAAACGGTTTGCGCAATGGAGGCCTCATCGCCATTCACGGCGGACTGGGAACCGGCAAAACGGTCTTCGTCCAGGGATTAGCCGCCGCTTTGGGAGCGAAAGGACAAGCCGTCAGCCCCACGTTCGTTTTCTGCCGGGAATATCGCGCCGCCGTTCCCCTTTTTCATGCGGACTGTTACCGTATCGAAGCCATTTCGCCGGAGGATGAGGAGTTCTGGCGCGAGACGATCAACCAACCGGGAATCGTCGCCGTAGAATGGGCGGAAAGGCTGGGCGCCCTCATCCCCAAAAACGCAATCCATCTTTTTGGCGATTTGCGCGATGACGGCAAGCGCGAATGGACGCTGGCAACCGTTTTGCGGGATCAGAAATCGTTGCACAAAGTTTGAATCTGAACGCCGGGAAAAATCCTATGCTTCTTTTAGCCATTGACGCCTCGACGCCCACCGGTTCGGCCGCCCTCTGGCGGGATGACGGCCTGGCGGCTCTCATTACCGCCAGCGTCGATATGACGCACAGCGAAGGATTGATGCCCGCCGTGGACCTATTGCTTCGTCACGCCCGCTGCGGCGTAGAAGATTTAACGGCGGTCGCCTGCATTTCCGGCCCCGGCTCCTATACGGGTTTGCGCATTGGCATCGCCACGGCCCAGGCGCTGGCTTTTGCGCGCAACCTGCCCTGCGCCGCCGTCTCCTCTCTGGAAACGCTCTCCTGGGCGCTGCCTTATGCGTCCCATCCCCTATGTCCTCTTCTGCCCGCCCGCAAGGGATGGTCCTACGCCCAGTTCTTTCAATGGAATGGAACGAAACCCGAAGCGATTTCCGAAGAACTCAACATTCAGCCGGACGAATTGGTTTCTCATATCCATCAACCGGCGATTTTCTATGGGCCGGGACTACCCGCCTGCCGCGAGCAACTGCGCCATATGCTGGGTGAGGATTATCTGGAACCGCCTCAAGCCTTTCACCAGCCCCGCGCCGATCTGTTGGCGGAAATCGCCGTCCACCGCCTGATGGAAGGAAAAGGAGTCGCGCCCCAGGAGCTGCAACCCCATTACCTCGGCCCCTCGCAGGCGGAAATCAATTGGAAAAAGCGTTATCCTCATGGACGGCCTCCGCTATGAAATTCCGCTTCCGCTCCATGCGTCTTTACGACGTGCCCCAGGTTTACGCCATCGAGGTGGAATCGTTCAGCGATCCCTGGTCGGAACGCATTTTCCTGGAAGATTTGCAAGATCGGGGATACAACCGTACTCTGGTCGCCGAAGAGGCGGAGACTTGCGCCATTGCGGGCTATTGTTGTTTTTGGGTTTTTCCAAACGACGAGGCGCACATCAACAACATCGCCATCCATCCCGCACGCCGGAGAATCGGCCTGGCGGAAGCGCTCTTGAAGCAGGCGATTAATGTCGGCTTAAAGGAACGAATTCACTCCGTTACGCTTGAAGTCAGAGTCTCCAATGAAGCCGCAATCGCTTTCTATAAAAAATTGGGATTCCAAGAGGAAGGCCGGCGCAAAGATTACTACGTCAAACCGAAAGAGGATGCCTTGATTTATCGATTAATGTTATGATCCGCTAGATTTCGGTCTTCGCGGACGCGTCGCCATCGGGCGCGGCGTTCTCCGCCTCTGGTCCTTTAACTTCGAAGATTTCCCATAAAAGAATTTCCATCTCGCCAAGCGATTTTAGAGACATCGTTTGTTGAGAATCGAAAATCTCTCCCCGGTCGAATTGCCCATCGCTCCCTAACAAATAACGTTCAACGAAAAGTGCGGAGGGATCGATTAGGATATATTCCTTTACGCCGAAATGTTCGTATAAATTTTTCTTATCCCAGCGGTCTTTCTTGGCAGTAGCGGGACTCAAAACTTCGATAATCAAATCGGGAGCGCCCTGAATATTCCCCCCTTTCATTTTGTTCTTGTCGCAAACGACGAAAACATCAGGCTGGACGACATCGCTTTCCGAGAGAACCACATCGGTGGGAGCCACCCAAGGCGTACAGGCTTGTCCGCGCAATTTCTGTTTCAGATAAGCAATAAGATTGCCCACAATCGCCTGATGCTCAAGATTCGGCGCCGGAGACATGGCGTAAGCCGTTCCATCGATAATCTCCCAGCGCTCGTCATCCGGCCAGGTCAGATAATCCCGATACGTAAATTTCGTTTTTTCTTTCAGCAAGGGCATGGTTAACCTCTCTCAAAGATAAAACTAAATATTGATCTCTTCTTCCGGTCCTTTAACTCCGAAAATTTCCCATAAAGAAATTTCCATCTCGCCAAGCGACTTAAGAGACATCTTTTGTTGAGAATCGAAAATCTCTCCCCGGTCGAATCGCCCATCGCTCCCCAACAGATACCGTTCGGCAAACATTCCGGAGGGATCGATTAGAACATACTCTTTTACGCCGAAATGTTCGTAGAGATTTTTTTTATCCCAGCGGTCTTTCTTGGCGGTACCGGGACTTAAAACTTCAATAATCAAATCGGGAGCGCCTTGAATATTCGCCCCTTTCATTTTGTTCTTATCGCAAACGACGAAAACATCAGGCTGGACGACGTCGCTTTCCGAAAGAACCACATCGGTGGGAGCAACCCAAGGCGTACAGGTCTGCCCGAGCAATTTTTGTTGGAGAAACGTTATAAAATTGCGCACAATCGCCTGATGCGCAAGGTTCGGCGCCGGAGACATGGCGTAAGCCGTTCCATCGATAATCTCCCAGCGCTCGTCATCCGGCCAAGTCAGATAATCCCGATACGTAAATTTCGTTTTTTCCTGCGGCAAGGGCATAATTAATCTTACCTTAAATCAGTCTCTTTTTCCGGTCCTTTAACCTCGAAAATTTCCCATAATGAAATTTCCATCTCGCCAAGCGACTTAAGAGACATCGTTTGTTGGGAATCGAAAATCTCTCCCCGGTCGAATCGTCCATCGGTTCCTAACAAGTAGCGTTCGGCGAAGAGCGCAGATGGATCGATCAGGATATACTCCTTTACGCCAAAATGCTCGTAAAGATTCTTTTTCTCCCAACGATCTTTCTTCGCAGTAGATGGACTCAAAACTTCTACGATCAAATCGGGAGCGCCTTGAATATTCCCCCCTTTCATTTTGTTCTTGTCGCAAACGACGAATACATCAGGCTGGACGATGTCGCTTTCCGAGAGAACTACATCGGTGGGAGCAACCCAAGGAACGCATGTCTTCCCCTTCAGTTTTGCGCCAAGCGTCAAAACCAAATTCCAAATGATGGACTGGTGCTCAAGATTCGGCGCCGGTGACATGGCGTATGCCGTTCCGTCGATAATCTCCCAGCGTTCGTCATCCGGCCAGGTCAGATAATCATGATATGTGAATTTCGTTTTTTCCTGCGGCAAGGGCATAATCATCTCTCCCGATTTTTTATTATACTATCAATTCTCATTCATACGATGACGATCGACATTCTTCAACCACTTTTTAACAACAATAATTCATATATCCATTCATATCCACAAAGCCGTCTATTTATGATATTTTATTAAAAAAATAACGATGGGGGAACGATAATGAAAAAACTATCCGTTCGGATTCTTGGGCTGGCGTGCGTTATGCTGTTGGCCTATTCCTGCGCGCCGAAAGATAAGGGGTTGTTGGGAACATATCCCACAACCTTGACGGAAGGCTATTCCCAAGCGGAACAAGCCAAGCCGTGGCGATTTACTTCCGACGATATTTACAAAATATCTCGTTTTTCTTTCTCCGTGGGATCGAACCTTACCATCGAATGCGGCGAGTCGGACTTAGGCGTGGGACATAGCGACGACGGCGCCGTCTGGGCCGTCGTCATGCCTGTGGAAAAAGGATCTTTGACTCATATCCGCAATAAATCCGCCGAAGAAATTTCGCATCTATGGCTGCGATTTCATCCCGCCAAGATCAACGAATTGTTTCCGCCGAAGACAGTACTTTCCGGGAAAGAAAATCGGGAGTTGCTTCCCCTGATGCAGCGAATCGCCAACGCAAAGTTTCGCAACAGCTATCATGCGGGAATGTCGGCGCTCATTCCCTCTCCTCCAGACATGATCGTCGATGCAGACGTAAAGTCGGAGCCGCCGCTGCGGCGTTTTTACTCGGTGGATTTAAAAAAGAAATCCATAAAATACGAATCGTTTTTCCAGAATAAGCCGCTGCCGCCGCTGCAACCGATTACGCCGGAAATGACGGAAAAAAGTTTCGACCAATTATGGACGGCTTACGATAAACAATACCCCCTGTTTACGCTGCGTCCGGAAGTGGATTGGAACCAACTGAAAGAGCAATTCCGCCCTCAAGCGTTGCAGGCGAAAAACAGTTTCGAATTCGCTTGGATTTTAGCCAAGATGCTCGCTCCTTTGCGCGACCTGCATATCTGGATTCATATCGGAAAAGAGAGCGTCCCCGTCTTCAACCGGCCTCGTTCCAGCAACGCCAATCCCTCAGCGCTTGAAGCCATGATCGGAAAAATAACGAAAACGGGTCAGCAAGTCCATTGGGGAAAAACGAAGGAGCAAATCGGTTATATCGCGATTTGGAGTTGGACGAATCCCGAAATTCCCGGCCAATTCGATCAGGCTTTAGAGGAAATGAGGGACGTGCGAGGGTTGATCGTCGACGTCCGTCTCAACGGCGGCGGCAGCGAGGATTTAGCTCAAGCCGTTGCCGGACGTTTTTTGGAAAAAGAAGTGATTTATTCTTATAGCCAATACCGAAAAGGCCCCGCACACGGCGATTTGACGGAAAAGATGCCGCGAAAAACTATCCCTCGCGGCCCTTGGCGTTTCGACCGTCCCACGCTCATCCTCATCGGCCAAAAGTGCATGAGCAGCAACGAATCCTTCATCTGCATGATGGCGGAAGCGCCGCAAGCAACCACAATGGGAGATCGCACCTGCGGCTCCAGCGCTAATCCCACAATCATCGATCTGCCCGCGGGAGTGCAGGTCAGCCTGCCTCGTTGGATCGATCTTTTAGCGGACGGGACGCCTTTGGACGAACGCGGCATTCAACCGGATATCGCTTTCGAACCGGACGCAGACGCTTTTACCGGCAAAAACGACGACCTGCTCGCCGCCGCCCTTGAACGGCTGCGCCATGAGCCGTTACCGCCGCAGCCTATCGCCGGTCCTTCCGCCATACACGCCGCCGCCAAGAAGCGGGCATGGAGCGCGGAGCAAGTAATCGGCGAACCGGACGTCCACAATCCCGGCTCCTCTCCCGCCGCCTGGGCGCCTGCCGCGCCCCATAGTCCGGATGAATGGTTACTGCTCGCTTACGGCGAAGTAATCGATGCGGCGTCGGCGGTTATTCACGAGAATCATCATCCGGGCGCGGTTTATAAAATCTGCGCCCTCAATCCAACGGAAGAAGAAATCGAACTCTGGGCGGGAAACGATCCCACGCCGCCGGATCGAAATAACGGCGTTTCGCAGATAGATTTTTCCAAACCGGCGAAGATCCAGCGCCTCAAAATTTATCTTGACGGTTCCCGCGTATTCGGAAGCGGCGAGATCGACGCCGTGGGACTGATCGGCGTGGACGGAAAAACGCGCTGGGCGGTTGGAGCCGATGCCAGCAGCAGTTTCGCCGACATCATGGAGCCGATCGTCCTATCATCCACCCCTCTCCAAAAACGGCCTTGGGGTCCCGAACAAGCGACGGGCGAACCCAACACGCCGAACGCGGGCGATCTAGTAACGGCCTGGGCTTCCTTGACCCAAGACGGGCAGAGGGAATGGCTAATTTTGGAATTCGAAGAGCCGATTTTTCCCGCAAGCGTGAAAATCGTAGAAACCTTCAATCCCGGCGCCGTGGATAAAGTTACGCTCATTAACGAGAACGGCGAGGAGACGGAAGCCTGGAGCGGCGAAGACCCGACGCCTCCCGGCCAGGAGATCGGCGTATCCGAGATCAAGTTCGAAAAGTCGATCCAATGTCAAAAGATCAAGATTTATATCGACTCGCCCAAAGTTCCCGGCTGGAACGAAATCGACGCCGTCGGATTGGCGGATGAGGCGGGAAAAACCTACTGGGCAGTTCGCGCCGAAGCCAGCAGCTCCTACGCGGAAAGATAATAAGATGCAATTTATATTAAAATCAACGCCAATCCCCTATCTTTGCTTGTTACTGTTCAAGGGAGAGTTATACTTCAAATCCATGTTGCGCAAATACTAAATCAGTCTTATGCCGCGTTAAAAAAATGATCGATGTCAAACCTATCGTATTGAACAACGTTACGGCGATTACGCCGTTTCGCCGGGCGGAAAATTGTTTTCTGCTGTTGCGATCCGGCAAGATCGTCAAGATCGGACGTACGGAAGATTTGCTGCACATGCCGGACGTGGACGTATTCGATCTGCCCGGGCATTACGTCTTGCCCGGCTTCATTGACGTCCATGTTCACGGCGGGGCGGGTTTCGACTGCACCGATTCGGATCCCGATGCGCTGGACGAAATCGGACGCTTCCACGCCAGTCATGGAACGACTTCGTTGATCGCCACCGTCTATTCCCAGCCCAAGCAAGAACTCTTCGCCTGCATCCGCCGCATCCGGCGATTCTGCGAATCCTCCAGTCCCCACCGGATCATCGAAGGCGTCCATCTGGAAGGCCCTTTCCTCAATCCCGAAATGCACGGCGCCATCCGGCCCGATTACATGTGGCCCGCCTCTCGCGAAGCGTTCCGGGAGATTATGGACGTCGGCGGCGCCTGGATTCGCGTCATGACCATCGCACCGGAAATTCCTGGCGCCATGCAGGTGCTGCGTTCAGCCTCCATCGCCAAATCGGCGGAAGGCAACGTCGGAACGGAATTCATAAAGCCGTTGCATCTTTCCATCGGCCACTCCAAAGCCCGCTACGAACAGATTTCGGAAGCCATCGACAGCGGCTTGGAAGGCGTTACCCATATTTTCAACGCCATGCCTACTATGCACCATCGGCGTCCCGGCGTTCTGGTGGGTACAATGTTGCGGGACGAATTGTTCGTCGAGGTTATCGCCGACACGCTTCATGTCCACCCCGCCGTTCTGCAACTGCTTTTAAAAGTGAAGAAGCACGACAAAATTCTATTGGTCAGCGACGCCATCCGCGCCGCCGGTTCGCCGGACGGCGAATACGATTTCAGCGGCCAGAAAGTCATCATGCGCGAAGGCCGGGCTTATCTGGCGGATTCTCCCGATACGCTGGCGGGAAGCACCTTGAGCATGGACAAAGCGTTGAAAACCATGATCGATCACGCGGGCGCTTCTTTAGAACAAGCCGCCCAGATGGCCAGCCTCAATCCCGCCCGCATTCTGGAATGGAAATACCGCCGCGGCATTCTGGCCGCCGGCAAAGACGCCGATCTCGCCGTACTCGATAAAGATATGAAAGTCCGCATGACCATCAAAGCCGGGCGTATCGTCTATCAAGCTTGACGCCTTGAAAAACAACGGTTCGCTTCGATAGTTGCTAACCACTGGTCACTAATCACTATCCACTGGTCACTTTTTTAGAATGTACGACTCGACTCTATGGCGTTTGACGGAAGGAGACGGCCCCATCCTGGCGGCGGCCAATCATGATGGCCATGAATTGCGTCCGGAAGTCGCCGAGCGGCTGGCGCTATCGGAAGAAGATCGTTTGCTCGAAGAAGACCCTTTTACCGGTTTATGGACGAAAGCGGGGGATATCCAAATCGTCATGCGCCGCTCGCGCTTCGAAATGGACGTCAACCGTCCCCACGCCAAAGCCGTTTACCTCCATCCCGAAGACGCATGGGGACTGCGCGTTTGGAAAGAGCCTCCCTCGTCCGAATTGCTCGCCCGCTCGCTAGCGCAATACGACGCCTATTACGCCGAAATGCGCCGCCTCCTTTCCCGCCTGGAAAAACGCTATGGCCGTTTCATCGTTCTCGATCTTCATTCCTACAATCACCGCCGCCTCGGCCCCGATAGTCCCCCCGCCGATTCCGCGCAAAATCCCGAAGTCATCCTGGGAACGCTGACGATGCGGCGGGAGCGTTGGACGCCGCTCGTCGAACGCTTTTTGCGGGAACTGCGCGAAGCGGATTTCCTGGGACGAAAATTGGACGCGCGCGAGAACGTCAAGTTCGGCGGCGGCTATTTTCCCCAATGGGTGCATGAAAACTTTCCCCAATCCGGCTGCGCTTTGGCCATTGAATTCAAAAAATTCTTCATGGACGAATGGACGGGAGCAGCGGATCACGTACAATTGGACGCCATCACGCGCATCATTCAAAAAGCGGCTGACGCTTTGCGGGAAGAGTGGGGGAAGCGGGAATGAGCAGCGGGACAGATCTTATCGATCAGTATGATCGCTTGCTGGCGAATTGGTTAGTAGATTTGTCTCTGACTCTTGCTTGATCGCAACCTGGAGGATGGCTTGCGCCGCTTCCTCCATCCCTTCCAAGGAAACGTTAAACGCCACAGCCTTACGGATCATTTCTTCACGTTCCACTGGGTCCATTTGTTCATAAAATTTCATTCGCGTTGTCCATTAATCCGTTTTTACATAGTATACAACAAAACGATAGATACATCCGGTTATCGGATGATTTCCTAAAAAACAATCCACTATTCTCAGGAGTTCAAAAAATGCTTCAATACAAAGCCGACTTTGAAAAGATAGCCTGGGAATCTCCCATTGCAGGAGTAAGGCATAAATGCTTCGATCAAAATCGTCTGCGCCTGCGCTTGGTTGAGTATACGCAAGCCATGCCGCCCCATTGGTGTGAGAAAGGGCATTATGGATATATCATCGAAGGCGAATTGGAAATCGAATACGACAAGGAAACCATAACCTATAAATCGGGCGACGGCCTGTTCATCCCCGATGGATTGGAGCATCGGCATAGAGGCAGAGTCCTATCTGAAAAAGTGTTGGTTTTCTTTATGGAAATGGTTCGATAAGATAGGGCGTTTCGATCAAGCCGTCATTTCTCTATCAAAACAAACAGGAGACGATCCGAAAACCGTCCCCTGCCTTATTTCATGGAAGAATCGATCTAAGCTTCAATAACTTCTTGTTTCTGTTTATCCCAGACCAGACGGCGGCCTTTGTGGTAGGCTTCCACCGCCATCGAGGAGAGAGCGGAGCCGTAAAATCCGGTCTCCACGTCGCAGTTGGGGGTTTTGCGCGATTTGATGCACTCCAGGAAGTTGTGAATGTGCGCCTGCACGGAAGAAATATGGCCGTACATTTCGTCCTTCTTTTCGTTGTCTTCGGGGAAATAGTAGGTTTTCTTTTCCAGGTTTTTGTTGACGCGCAGATTCTCCGGTTCCGGAGTAACGGTCATCGCCATGGATTGCAATATTTCGATGGTTCCGTCCGTTCCGCAGATGCGGATGCCGTATTGCTGAAGCGAGGTGCTGAAATTGCTGCGGTAATTGGCCTGAAAGCCCTCGTCGTATTCGAAGACGCTGCTCCAGGTGTCGCAGGAAGTGCGCCCGTCTTTCCAACGGTAGATATCGCCGGAGGAAACGACGCTCTTGGGCATGACCGCGCTCATGACCAGGTTGATGACGTCCATCTGATGCACCATCAGATCGCTGCCGATGCCGTTGGAATAATCCCAGAAACATCGCCATTGGAAGTAACGCTTCAAATCGAAGGGAGCAAAAGGCGCCGGGCCGATGAACTCCTTCCATATAATATTGTCTTCGGAAGCGTCATCGGGAATTTGGTATTGCCAGGCGGCGTTGGGCTGGCCTTCTTTGAAATTGCGGTGCCACCAGCCTTCGCAATAATTGACCTGGCCGATCTCGCCGTTTTTGACCATATCGCGGGCCATGTAATAAAGAGGAACGCTGCGGCGCATGGTGCCGCACTGAATGATGCACTTGCTCAACTTGGCGGACTTGACCACCTTCTTGCCTTCCTCGATCGTATGAACCATCGGCTTCTCGACGTAAAGGTCTTTGCCCGCCGCGATGACGTCCAGCATTTGTTGCGCGTGCAAGTGCTCCGGCGTGGCGATGATGACAGCGTCTACGTCTTTGTTCGCCAGCAGTTTGCGGTGATCATCGTACCCCTTCACTTCGCTTTCCGCCGTGCGTTCGGCTGTGGCGATGCCCTTTTCTCTCCAGCCTTCGAAAATATCCGCTACGGCGATGAATTCGAGCGGTATATTTTTATCTTCCGCCACGCGCTGGGTTTGCTCCATCAGGAATCCGCCCCGCTTTCCCGGTCCGATGATTCCCATGCGGATTTTATCGTTCGCTCCCTGAACTCCGATCGCCGGACCGGCCAAAACAGCGGCCCCCACGCCTGCCGCAACCTTGCCGGAACGGTTGATGAACTCTCTTCGCGTCACATTTTTTTTCTCGGACATGCTTGCTTCTCCCACTTTATTTTTGGATTGATTTTAAAGGCGTTTTTATATCAGAGCCTTGCTCTAACCATCGCAATTATAGAATAACCGGCTAATCCTCATAAGGTGGAAGAAACGGGAGAGAAAAGATTCCGTTTTTTTCCATCCCTTCGGCGGCCAGGATTTCGCCCTACAATTCTCTCCGATTTCAATAAAAAATAATTTCGATCGATTCGTTGCGTTGGGCGGGAAATGGATTCGTCGTTTATTTCTCCAAACGTCCAATAAAATAATACTCTCGATTCCAAAGGCGGCGCCGCATCGATGAAAAAAACGGATTCCCTGCTTCGTTCCACTAGCCTATTCAGCCTGGCTACCTTGATCTCGCGGGTGTTGGGGGTGGCGCGCGATTCCAGCATCGCCGCTTGCCTGCCCAGGGTTTGGCAAGATATTTTTTGGGCGGGAATTAAAATCCCTAGCACGTTCCGCCAACTCTTCGCGGAAGGCTCGCTTTCAGCGGCATTTATCCCGCTGCTATCGGGAGTGATTGAAAAAGAGGGAGAAGACAAAGCGCGGGAAACGGCTCATGCCATCTTCAATTTATTGGCGTTGGTCGTATCGGTTGTCATTCTCGCCGCTATTCTCCTGGCGCCTTGGATTGTGCCTTATATCCTCGCATTCCCTTCCGAGAAAACAGCGGACTGCGTCATTGCCGACTGGCGCGTTGGGGCGGGAGTGCAGGTTACGCAGATTATGTTCCCCTTTCTTTTCTTCGTAGCCTTGGCGGCGTGGGCGATGGGGGTATTGAATACGCATCGCCGTTTTTTCATGCCCGCCGTCGCTTCTTCGTTCTTTAACGTCTGCGTCGTTGCGGGCGCTGTTACCGGCGCGGCGGTCTTCCATCTCGCAGACATGCCAATGATGTGGTACATGGGAGGCGCCGTCATCTTCGGCGGCTTTTTGCAATTCGCCGTCCAATTGCCCCAGGCGCGTCAGTTGCGTTATTTCCCTCCCAAGGCGGTTTCGCCCTTCCATCCCAAGGTGAAAATTTTTCTGCGCATGTTGGCGCCCACCGTTTTCGGTTTGGCTATCTACCAAATCAACGCCCTCATTACTCAAACCTATTTCGCCTCCAAATTCGGCGAGGGCGGCATTTCCATTACGCAATACGCTTTCCGCCTCATCCAATTTCCTCTCGGCATAATCGGCGTAGCGTTGGCGACGGCGTCTTTTCCACAAATTGCTCAACAGATCGCCCAAGAAAAACACGCCCAAGCTGCCCGCACCCTGACGGAAGTAATGAAATATCTTCTGCTATTGATGATACCCGCCGCCGTAGGATTGATCGCATTAGGCCGCGATATTAACGGCGTTATTTACGATCATGGCGAATTTCACAAAAGCGCCTGGTTGGAACCAACCGTGCAAGTATTGAATTTTTACTGCCTGGGATTGTTCTTCTACGCTGTTGTGCAAGCGTTGGTGAGAACATCGCAAGCGCACCGCGATTTCCGCACGCCCGTTTATTCCGGCGCGGCGGGCGTCATCGTTAACATCGCGTTATGCAAAATCTTCGTGGACGAGGGGATGCCATTATGGTCGTTGGCGTTGGCTTCTTCCATCGCCAGCGGCGTGAATAGCCTCTATCTGCTGATTTCCCTACGGAGGCGCATGGAGCATTTCCTGATTCTTCCCCTCGCCGCCTACGCCCTGCGCGTATTGCTCGCTTCCGCGCTGATGGGATTGGCCTGCGCTCTCTTCGCCGCCTATTTTCCTATCGCGGGAGGAACATTCGCCCGCTTTACGATCCGAGTAGTTCTAGGCATCGGTTTGGGATTGGGAGTTTATGGCCTTTGCGGCTGGTTTTTGTTTAGGGATGAATTGAAAAGATTGTTGAAAATGCAATAACGCAACTCAATTTTCGAAATTCCATTCCCTCGCCCTCTTAACTGATCTTCACCCATAAGTTGGGCAGGATGGATCGAGCGGGGGGTGGCAAGGTGGCAAGGCCTCAGCCTTCCCTTGAGGGATCGATCAAAAGCAGACATCGTCTTGCTTTGCCGCCCCGTCACTCATCGTCATCCCAGACTTGAAAGGCTGGGCTATTATAAAATGCCCCTTTAAAGGGGCAAACGACACTAGCTCGTCGTTTCAACGGCGGGTCGGCAGGTCTTTTCTTCCTGCAATCGCCGAGAGCCTTTCCTCGGTAAGTGGCTCAACAATCAACATTCAACATTCAACATTCAACATTCAACATTCAACATTCAACATTCAACATTCAACATTCATCATTCATCATTCATCATTCATCATTCATCATTCATCAGTACGCGGCATCCGAACAAGCCGCCCGCCATGGCGCGGGGATGCGCCTGCAGCCGCACGGTGATTTTCTCTTTCCCGCGCACAAGTTCGAGCGGAAGAGCGTAGATCTCGTCGTAGAATTTCCCCGGCTGGTTGTTTTGCAGCGTCTGTTCGGCAATCTTGACGCCATCCACTAAAATATCGAACCGGCGGGCGCCGGAATCGCCGCCCCAATACGTGCAGGCTAATTCCTGCGGTGCATTCGCCTTAATTTTCATCTCGAAGGAGAACCAGCCGCCGTCCGCCGCATGACGCCATTTGCGGCCGTTTAATTCGCCCGCCGACGTTTTTTCGCCTTGCAAGTTATGATCGCGTTCGGGCTGCATTTCGCCGATGCGCAGAACATCAACCGTACGCGCTTCCAATTCGCGCAACCGCTTTTGTTCGGTTTGGATTTCCACTTGCCGCTTGTTCCAATCCGCTTCCGTATAGAAATCCCAATAAACGGCGTAACGGCGATGGTGCATCCGATAGAAGGGAATCAACTCGACATCGTTTGGCCGTCCCACGCCTTTGGTTTTAAAGGATAAATTTGAACCTGGGATGGATTGCATCCATTGCTCCGGCGCCGCCGCTTCCGTTAGCAATACCGGAACATGGGCGGCATCCCCGCCATCATCGGAGGCCTTCTCCGTTATCGCCCCCAGATCGCCTGCGAGAACCAGCGGGCCATAAGCAATGGCTGCCCGCTTGGAATTGTCCGGCATAGCCTCCAGCCGCAGACTCATAGGAATCGTGATCTCCAGCCGGTCGCCGTCTTTCCATGTTCTATCGATCGCGGCGTAACTGCCCGGCTGACTGTCGATAGCCAGGGCGCTGCCATTGCACAGAATCTTCATTCCCGCCTCGGCCCATCGCGGATGGCGAATATGGATCGGCGTTTTCACCGGCTGCTTGCAGGAAATGCTTAGGCGGATCGCATCCTCTTCCGGATAGCGCGTCTCCTGGCGAACCGTCATTCCCATCTCTCTCCAGGTCAGGATGGAAGGAATAAATAGGTTCACATATAAACCGTCCGCGCCGTGGAAATAGATGCTGTCGCCGTATTTGGCGTGATTCTCCATGCCCGTCCCCACGCAGCACCAGAAGGAATCGAAGGGCGTGGAATAGGTTTTGGCTCCGCCCGCCCGCAGCGGGATGAAATAGCACATCATGCCGTCATCGGGATTTTGCGAAGCGAGAATGTGGTTATAGAGCGCCCGTTCGTAGTAATCCGCATACGGAGCCGAGGCGCTCCAGCCGAACAAATGCCGCGTGAGTTTCAGCATATTGTAGGTGTTGCAGGTCTCGGCGGTATCGTCGCTCAACCGGTCGGAAAGTTTGTCCGGCTGCCCGAAATGTTCGTGATCGCTGTTGCCGCCGATGACGTAGGAATGATGATGCGCGACCGTATCCCAAAAATATTCGGCGATGGTTTTATCCCGCTCGTCGCCGGTATATTCATGCCGCAGAGCGACGCCGATGATTTTGGGAATTTGGGTATTGGCGTGACGTCCCGGCAGGCAGTCTTGATGCTCGGCCAGGGGATCGAGCATCGCCTTATGATGGAAGCGGCGCGACAAGACTAGATATTTTTCCTCCCCCGTCCGCGCGTAGAGTTCGGCCAACGATTCGTTCATGCCGCCGTGCTCGCAGGCCAACATTTTTTGGAACTGCTCCTCGTTAAGGCCGGATGTAACGCCGATGGCCCAATCCCCCAATTTGACGGCGATGTTCAGCGCCTTGGCCTCCCCGCCATAGCGCTGCGCGTCCAACAGCCCCGCCAGCAACTTATGCAGGTTGTACCACGGCACCCAGCCGCCGTTGAGATCGAAGCCCGCCGAGCGGATATTCCCCGCCGCCACTTCAGCGAAGATGCGCTTGCCTTCGGGAATGGCGGCGACGTAGCCCCTCTCGTCCTGGCACTCATCTAATTCCTTCACAATATAGACGACGCGTTCGCGAAAGCGTTCGTCGCCGGTGGAGGCGTACATCAGCGCGCAGGCCGTAAGATAATGCCCCAGCGAATGGCCGGCGATGCTCTGCAATTCCCAGCCGCCGTATTTCTTGCCTTTTGGCTCCAGCCCCGCGTTCTCGCGGTAGCCCGCCAGCAGCCTGTCGGCTTCGAGTTGCAGCAGGTATTCCCCATCCAACTCCATCGCCTTCTTGAAGGGACCGTCGAGCAGACGCACATCCTCCAAATCGAAAGGCAGCGCCTTCAGCGAGACGGCGGGCTGGATTTTGTAATCGATGCGGCAAGTCGCAGCCCCCCTATCAATCCCCGCGCCGCTCTTCAAGTCCGCCGCGAAGGAAGCCAGAACAACGCATACAGGCAAAACCAGCGCCATTTTCCATTTCCAGATTGACATACCGCAATTTCTCATCTTATCCTCCGCAGAATGCATTATTTATTGATGGGTCAAAAAACGCGACCCATCCTACGTTTCTTCATCCCGCCGTCACTACTTCACGGAAAGAAAATATCATCCTCGGCGATATCAGGCACGCCGCAGACCAAAACTAAATGATCCCCCTCGCTGGAGTGGATGGAGCCGGGATCGAGTTTGACCATGGTTCCGGGGCGGATGGGGAAGGATTCGCCGTCGACGGTCATGATTCCCTCGCCTTCGAGGACGTAATAGAACTCCGTCGCCCGCTTATGGTAATGCTGCTTCGAGGCGTGGATGCGCACAAGATGGAAAAAGGCGGGAGAATCGTCGCCCGTGCTGAACAAACGCTGCCGCCAACCGCACGTGCTTTTTTCCTTCTCGATCGCCTCCAGCCGCCGCACTTCGAAACGCTTGGTTTTATTTTCCATTGGAATATTCTCCACATCTTTCGAATTAATGGTGGCTACGCTTCGCTTTGAGCCCACCCTACAAAAACTGGATCCGGATAGCCAGGATTTGCAAGATATCCAGGATGATTTTTTATTTTTATCCTCGTCATTTTTTCATCCTGGCTGCGTTTTTGAATCACGGATTTCATGGATGCTTAGGATTTCACGGAGAAGAACTTATCCAAACGTTATTCCTGGCGCAATCCTTTTTTCGCCTTTTTTCGCGCTCTTCTTTTTCCTTCGCGTCTTCGTGATTCAATCCCATAAACGCCATCGCGACATCCTGGTCATCCTTTCATCCTGAGCATCCCGATTCGGACATTCATCATACCGAACCGCCGCGGCCATGTAAATTCGAACGCCCCCATCCATTTGCATTTTTCCCCAGTCTCATACAATAGCGTCTACAGGCTCTTACCCTTCGCGAAAGGAGTACGCTTTCATGGATAAGAGTTCTCTATTAATTGCAATACTTAAAAATGGTCAAATTAAAACCACCGCATAATCAGGGGGTTTTATATTATATTCCTATAATATCAATGACTTACGAACGCTTAAAATCCCCATTTTCTCATTAAAAGTTAAACGCGAATTATGATTGATTTAACCTCTTTTAGCACTTTAAAACGTGGGAAATTAGTGGAAAATGAGATGGATTGAGGGAAAAACGTTGACCTGAAAAAGGGAGTGGGAACCATACCGAGAAGACCGAATTCTTATGGCTGCATCGTCAAGAAGGGAAATAATTTTTATCTGCGCGTAACCAGGGATGGAAAAATCCCACATTATCGTCGCCAGAAAAAAGTAACGAAAAGGGAGCCGACTTATCGGCTCCCCATAAAAACAGCGATGGGATCGCATTCAATGCTAAAGAACGGCGAGAACTCCCCGCAAATAGCCGAACGATTCCGCCATTCCCGGCAGCGGATCCTTCGACTCTTTTTCGTATTCTAACGCCACATGGCCTGTAAAGCCGATTTCCATCAGCGTTTTTAATACGCCGGGAATATCGATGACGCCGCGGCCGATCTCGATCATTTTCCCTTCTTTCGCGCGGGCGGATACGTCCTTGATGTGAAAATCGTAAAGACGATCCTTAACGGCGCGGATGACTTCGATCTCATTGTCTCCCCAACGGACGGAATGGCCGATATCGATGCAAAGGCCGATGCGCTTGTCGTAAGGCAGCGCGCAACGGTAGGCATCGAGAGGCGAAGGATATTTATTGTCACCGGGGCCGTGATTGTGGATCGCGACTTTGATATCGAATTCATTCACCATTTTTTCAACAAGAGGCAAGGCGTCGATATCGGGTGCGCCTACGATGACGGGCATCCCCGCGTCGCGGGCGTATTCGAAGGCGTTGCGCACCTGCTTTTCATCGTTTTTCATATAAATCACGCCGCCGCCCATGAGAACGAGTCCGGCATCCTTGATCTTCCTAGCCGCCTCATTGCGCTCCTCCGCCGTTGTATCCATCTTCAAATGAAAATCTTTCAGCGTCAGATAGCGTACATCCAATCGCTTCGCCATTTCGATGGTCTGATCAAGCGTAAATTCCCTCGTCGAATAGGAAGCGATTCCCACTTTCAAGCCGCAAAAACGGTCTTTCGGCGCCGAGGCTTCTTCGCCATGCGCGTTTCCCTTCGGCAGTCCAACGGCAAAAGCCGCCGCGCCGGATGCGCTTAGAAATCCGCGGCGCGTTAACATTTCTTCTCTCTTCATATCCTCTTTCCTCCTATGCGATTCCTTTTCGCGTTACTAGCATGAAGCCATTCCATTCTCCCAAAAATAACGGCATTTCCAAGAAAGGATAGGGCGGCTCTGCATCGTTCGCTTCGCTCCCATCGAAGGGACGCCGCTAATGGACGCCCTTCCTTATATTGTCGTTTGAACGATCAATTCTTTTCGATACTGCATCAGGACGTCGGCTTTCGAAATCGCGCCGATGAAGCGGTTGCGCTCGATGACGGGAAGCACTTCCGTTCTTCCATGATCGAAATAATCCATGACGGTAAACAAGTCGTCAGTAGGAGAGATTCGGATATCGGCCCCTTCGATAATCTCCTCCACGACAACGACGTCGAATAAGTCGGGGCTTAAAAGATACGGCTGAGCCTTATCAACCAAAACCAATCCGATATATTTCCCCGTTCCCGGATCGATGACGGGAAAATAGGAACGGGGATCCTGCTTAATCAATTCGACGAATTCGCGCAAGAGCATATCCGGCGGCAGCGGCCGCCAATTTTCGTTCAATACGTCGAGAATGGAGATATCCGCCAAGATGCGGGAATCCGTGCGCGGACGCAAAAGCTGGCCTCTCTCGATCAATTCCTTGTGATAGATGGAAGCGCGCAAATAAGCGCGGCAGAACGTGGAAGCCAAAACCGACGCTAAAATCAAGGGTAGAATCACTTCGTACCCTCCGGTAATCTCAACAATCAGAAAGATGCCCGTCAACGGAGCGAGCAATACGCCGCTGACGACGCCCGCCATGCCCAAGAGAGCAAAACAGCCGCCGCTGGCCCATACTACAGTCGGCCACAACCAATGCAAAAGTTCCGAATAAGCCAATCCTACAAACGATCCCAATGCCAATGACGGCGCAAAAACGCCGCCTGCGCTGCCCGTTCCCAGCGTCAAGGACGTCGCGATAATCTTGCAAACAATCAATACGCCCATCATCCCTAACGCGGGAGCATAACGCCCCTCGATGATGGAACGGATGGTTTCGTAGCCTTCTCCCAACACGTCCGGCGCAAAAAGGCCGATGCCGCCGACAAGAAGCCCCCCCGCCGCGCCGCGAAGATAAATATTGGGAAAAAAACGCTTGGCCTTTCGCTCCGTATAGGATAGAGTTTTGGAAAAAATCACCGCCGCCGCGCTGACCATGACGGCCAGCCCAAAACTGGCGGCGATATCGATCGTGTCGATAGGAAAACTCGTATGCTCAAAGGGAATTTGATTGCCCCTTAACAGGCGGCTTGTTTGGGTGGCGACAACGGAAGCGATAGCGATGGGAACCAGGTTCACGGATACCCACTCGCCCAAAATCACTTCCACGGCGAAAACGATCCCGGCGATCGGCGCATTGAAAATCGCCGAGATGGACGCCGCAATGCCGCAGCCCACCATCGCCACCCGCTGCCGTTCCTTCAAATGAAACAGCCGGGCGATGCTCGATCCAATAGAGGAGCCGCTTACCACAACAGGTCCTTCCGGCCCCGCCGATCCCCCGAAAGCGATAGTGCAAAGACATCCGATAAGATGCGAGAAGGCGGATCGGACGCGCAGCAAACCGCCCTTGCGCGATACGCTGTAAATCACCATCGGCACGGAATGCCCCGCCTCTTCCCGAAAAACGTTGGTCAGAAAAAAGATGGAGAGAACGGCGCCGGCGGCGGGGAAGAAAACAAAATACCAATGAGACTGGGCAAAATGAAGCGTCGAGGAAAGCCATTCAATGGAATGATTCAAAGCGACGGAAGCCAAGCCCCCGCATACGCCGACGGGAACGCCGAAAAGAATGAGTAAAAAATGTTCGTCGAAGAAAGGAAACGTATGCAGGAATATTCGGCGGGACGAACGCGGACGGCGCAAACGAAACATAATGGGAAACAGTCCTATCGGCCTTTCATGACTTCCATTTTCGCTTCCAGCTCCTCCACCCTGCGCCGCAACGCCTCCCCATCCGGCTTTTCGCGCAAGAAAGCGGTGAACGATTTATCCCGCAAGCAAAAACCGACGCGAGCCAGCAATTGAAGATGCGCTTTGGTATTGGGCGAAATCATGAGAAACAAAACGAAAACCGGCTCGCCGTCGATCGCTCCATAATCGATGGGAGAGGACAAAAAACACGCCGCCGCGATCGGATCGGGGGGAGCGTTCTTCAATGGCGTCCGGGGATGAGGGACGGCGACGCCGCCGCCTAGGCCCGTGGAGGCTAGATTCTCCCGCTCCAAGAGTTTCGACAACAGCAAATTCCGGTCGATTCCATCTGGCAGGGCAACAGCGCGGACGGCGGCTTCCAAAACCTCGCGGGCATTCGTTCCGGCAATATCGCTATAAACGCCGCCGGATCGAATGGCGTTGGCAAGGCTTATAGTTTTCGCTTCGGAGACGGGCTTTCTGGGGCTTTCGAACCAAGCCATCTTATTCGATTGCGCCCATTCTCGCAGTAGCGACTTATCGAAAGCAATCTCTCCTGCGGATTCGATGCAAGGAATGGTTCCTTGGCGGATCCAGCGTTCCAAAGAATGCTCCGAGACGCCCAAAAACCTGGCGGCTTCCGTCAAACCAATTTCATAGGGATCTTCGTTGACCGTATTCATTGAGTTAAGGCAAGGACGTTCGATCTCGTTCTTTAAAACTATTGCCGCATTTATACATACTGTCAATCTTGATACGGCGAACGCGAACGAAGTTCATAGAAATCCAACAATTGGATAGCGGCGATTTCCGTTTCATACGCGCTTCCGCTTGCTGGTGGGTAGAAGACCCATCTTTTCGCGGTATTTGGCGACGGTGCGGCGGGCGATGTTGAGGTTGTAGTCGCGATGTAGAATTTCGGTAATCTTTTGATCGGAGAGGGGTTTTTTGGGATCTTCCTCTTCAATGAGAGTGCGGATGTACTCCATGACGCTTTTAGCGGACATATCCTCGCGGCCCGTCGCGTCCAATCCTGTGGAGAAAAAATACTTCAGTTCGAACAAACCGCGCGGCGTTTGCAGATATTTTCGATTCACCACCCGGCAGACGGTAGCTTCGTGGATTCCCAATTCGTCGGCAATATCGCGTAGTTTGAGCGGCTTGAGCGCCGTAACTCCCTCTTCGAGAAAATCCTTCTGCCGCTCCACGATGGCGTTGGCGACGCGATAAAGCGTCTGCTTCCGCTGCTCGATATTGCGCATCAACCAGATCGCCGATTGAAATTTTTTCTTGATGAAATCATATTCTTCGCTAGAGATGCCATTGCGGTTTTGCAACATCTCGCGGTATTTTTTACTGATGCGCAGGGGGGGCGCCCCCTCGTCGTTGACGCGAACTTGCCACTGACCGTCCACTCTCTCCACGAATACGTCTGGAGTAACGTATTCCACATTGGTGGGAATATATTGCCTCCCTGGCCGCGGATCGAAAGAACTGAGGATGTCGGCGATCTCCTGCACATGCTGTTCCGTCACATCCAAAGCGCGGGCGATATCTTTCAAACGGCGCCGCTCCAAATCGTCGAGATGATGGCATATCACTTCCAAGATATCGTCGTCATCGATATCGAAATGGCGGCATTGGATTTCCAGGCATTCTGATAGATTTCTCGCCCCGATGCCTGGCGGATCGAATCCCTGAATAATCTTCAAGACGGATTCCACGAACTCGAGGCTCTGGTTCAAATATTCCGCCGCATCCTCCACGGTCACGGAAAGATATCCGTCATCGTTCAATTGATCGATAAGATATTCCCCTGCGATATATTCGTCTTCATTGTTCGTGGAAACGCCCAACTGCCAAATGAGATGATCCTTCAGCGATTCCTCTTTGGTAATCTGTTGCGCGATTTCCTCCTCTTCGCCAGAAGAATAAGAGACGCCGCTCGATACTTGCCCCAGGTCGCTGCTGTCGGTGAAATAGTCGGACCAATTGTCGTCCAGATCGATATACCCGGTTTCGGAGAGATCGTGGACGGGCAAATCTTCATCCTGCGCCGGTTCGGCCACGTCGGCGCCGCCGTCTGCATATTCCGTAAATTCCTCTTCCTCCAGCATGGGATTTTCCGCCATCTCTTCCTGGAGTAGTTCGGAGAGTTCCAGCGTCGAGAGCTGCAACAGTTGAATAGACTGCTGCATCTGCGGCGTCATAATCAGCCGCTGCGACATCTTCTGCTGGAGTTGAAGGCGTTGATCCACGTTTTTTTGCCTTTGAATATTCGGAATTACTTATAATATTGTTTAGCAATAAATTTTCATGCCAACTTTATCATTACCTCGGCGCATTGTCAATGGAATAAGAATAGCCCGATTTCGCGAAATATTATCTTATATCATTACCAATCAAGTACTTAAATAACGCAATAGCATGAGAGTATAATTGGAAAGATCATATGCGTTCCTTTTATAATTTTATCGCTTCTATTCGCTTACGCAATAAGAAGAGTAAAGGAATCAACGCCGTCCAGACGGATTATCCAGTTTGCAAGACGAACCGCGCCATTTACTCCACTTTTAGCTATATCCATAACCAATGGTTCGAAAAACGCGGCCCATCCAATTAATCTTCTTGCATACCATGAGATAATCCATATAAACCATTAGAATTCGTTATCGAGCATTATACCATCAACGTAAAGATTCATGCTTTGAAAGTTAAGTTTTATGCAAAGTCTATTTATTTTATTATTTTTAATCGTAGGATACTCCATTCCGGCGGCTCATTCTCTCGCCGATGAGTATCCCGCTACAGCCTGGGATTTTATCCCCTTTATGTTGGATGCGAAGGAACCGGCGCCTTTATCATCCATTCGCTCCATGCGCCAACCATTGCAACTCGAAAGCCATTCCGGCGCCATGCTCTTGGCTATCCGCAAAAGCGGCGAATTGTTGATCCATACCTCGAAAAGCCATCTTTCGATATCTATCTTTAAGCAGGATTTAAACTGGGAAGCCGGACCCGATCCCTTGAATCTATCGTTATACGATTCCTTCGACCGTCTTTTGTTCGCGCAGGAGATCGAAGACGACGGCGACCAACAAGCGACGTTTTGGCGCGGACCGATCATAACCAAAACATTCGATATTCGTCTTCCCACCGCCGGAATCTACCGCATTCAAGCTGTAGGCAGCCGAGATCAAACCTTTTTTCTCGATGCGGACGCCGAACATCAAGCCTATTATTCCACCCTTGAACTAACCAACTCCATACTACCTATGGACCTCTATTTTCCCGCGCCGCCGGAAACACTGGAAATCTCCCTATCCACGCTTCACGAAGCGGGATTGAACCAAACCGTCTCGCTCTATGACTCCATCGGCCGCCTCGCCGCCAGCGTCAACCTCTCGGAAACCAACAAACAGTACGTCTTGCGCGCCGTTCCATCGACGGAAGAAGCAGGACTGCTATGGCGCCTATCTCTTAAAGCCCAAGACCTGGTCATGCAATCGCCGAATATATCCTATTGGTTTCTGCGCCCGGAAGATTATTTCCCCTTCGATCAAGCCGCCAGCCTGTTGCAGCCGCGTTCGCTGGAACTTTACGCCGTCCCCGGCGCCGACATTCCGCTGCGCTTTAAAATCGCAAACGATCGATCCCAACCTATGAACGTCATCCCCCAAGCCATCCGCCTGGAGGGACCGGATTGGCCCATCGCCGCGCCAGCCGCGCCGGCAACGGTGAATTCAGCCTCTTTTACGGCGGTCTATTTCCATTTAACCGTTCCAGCTAACGCTCAACTAGGAGAAACGGTTTCCTACCAAATCGATCTCTTGGACTCGGATAACCAACCGCTGGCATCCTCCCTAGCCATCGTCCATGCAACGCAACCGCCCGCCCTGCCATCCCCCCCGCGATGGATTTATCTTACTCCCGAACGGCTGGAGCAAATCCGCCATCAAGGCCGGGAAGGCCAACCCTACCAGCGCGCCATCTACCAAAACCTATTGCAATGGGGCGACCAGATCGTTTCGGAACATCTGCCCGTTCCCGAAGAAGAAGGCGGCTGGTTCAACAATTATATTTGCGACGGCGTTGGCGATGGCGACGACGATCCCAACAACGGAACCGGCGCTCCTTTGATCTTTAATCCCAATCGTCCTGGCTTTTTCATCTCCTCCGTCGATGGCCGACGTTATCGCGGGCGGCGCTACGAGCGGGGATGGTTAGGCCATTATCACTTCGAGATGGGAACACGGCTTCAGCAGCTCGGCCTCGCTTACGCCCTGGAACCAACGCCGCAATACGCCGCCCTGGCGCGGGAAATGCTGCTGGCCTACGCCGACCGTTATCTCTCCTGGCCGTTGGACGATTTCCAGGATCGCCCCTCCCCCCGCGCCGCCCGCATTCTCACGGATACGCTGGGTGAATCTCAATGGTTGCTGGGAGCGCTTACGGCGTATGACTTCACTCGCCGCGATCCCCTCTATTCTCCCGCCGACCGCACCCATATCGAGTTGAACCTGCTGCGTCCCGCCGTCGATATCGTACGCGGCAATCCGATGGGCGCCGTCAACTGGCAATCCTGGCACAACGCCGCCATCGCTTTCGCGGGTTATTTGTTCGATGACGATGCGCTATTGCAAGAAGCCCTTTACGGTCCCAACGGTCATGAATTTCTGAAACAAAACGCCATCCGCGACGATGGATTATGGATCGAAGGCTCCATCGCTTATCACTATTTCGCTCTTGCGCCTATGAATCTGCTATTGGAAGCCCTCGAATCCCACGGCGTACCCGCCTTTGACGACCGCATTCAGGCAGCCTATTCCGCTCCCCTCGATTTGATGCAGCCGGACGGGCGCTTCCCCGCTTTAAACGATGCCTCGCCGCAACCGATATGGCGGCTAAAAAACCAGTACGAATACGCCAATGCCCATTACGGCGGCGCCCGCTTTTATCCCATCCTTTCTTTTATCTACGACGAATTGGGCTACCCCCGCGATTCGATGGAAGCGTTATTCTTTGGCAAGGACTATGAATCGAATCCCCAGTTATTCGACAGTTCCCTCAAAGAAGGGATGGGATTGGCCGTCTTGCGTTCGGGAAGCCTTCAACAAGACCAAATGGCGTTGATGGATTTCGGCCCGATGGGCATGGCGCACGGCCATCGGGACAAACTCCATCTCTCTCTCTACGGCGCCGGGGAAGTGTGGCTGCTAGACATCGGCAATGGTTCCGTCCTGCTGCCAGAATTTACCGGATGGTTCCGCAGCACCATCGGGCACAACGCCATCCTGCTTGGCGAGAATTATCAAAACGAGGATGCGGAAACGGTAAGACCTATTGGCGCTTTTTCCGCCGCCTTCCCCCTTCTTCGCGTCATGCAGTCCGCTTTCGGCGCGCCGGTTTATCCTGCTGGATCGCAGGTAAGCCGCGCCGTATTGATGGCGGATCGCTTTTATTGCGCCGTCATTGACGACGTTCAGGGAGGGCCGCCGCCCTACGATTTCGTTTTTCATACGGCGGGAGACCTTAGTACGTCCGATCCTTACTCGCTCGCGCAAATATCGCCCGGTTGGGAGTCATCGCAAACCGGTTACCAATTTCTTCGCCCGCCCCGATTGTTGAACGGCGCTCCCGTTGCAACCATTCTCCAATACACCACTACTAATGGAGGCGCCGTCATCAGCGAAAAAACATATGGCTTCGGCGACGATTTCGAAAACGTCGACGACTGGTCGGGAAACATCGGCATCGACGATGACGCCGTCCAAGGCGCGCATTCTCTGCGTTGGGTAATCGTCCCCCGTGACTACCAATCCATCCAAAAAGAATTTTCCATTCTCGACGAACCGATGATTGCGCCCGATAGATTGACGTTTCAATACAAGATCGGCGGCGCCACTTTTTCCCGCCTGCTATTGACTATCAACGCGCCGCCGCTCTATCGCAACGCGCAATACGAAATCGCGCGCGGCGCTATAGTTGAAACTGGACGCTGGCTGACAGCGGAAGTGGATTTGACTAAACCCATCGCCGTTGCTGGCGGAAATCGCAGCCATGGCGTGGTTCAATTCCTTCTCACCGGCGCGGATCAAGGCGAGAACGCATTTTCCATTCTTATCGACGATCTGCAAGCCTTCAGTAAGGGAGTTCATATTCCCCAACAAACGCGCGGCCTGCAATTTCTCTTCCCCGGCGGAACCGAGACGCAATACTTTCTCGCTTCGGGGCCATCGTCCGAGCCGCCCCGCGTTCATCCCGTCGTCATCGCCCGCCGCGCCGCTGCGGATTCCACCCGCCATATCGCCGTGTTGGAACCATTCATCACTCAACCCAAGATTCTCGACGCTAAGCTAACCGATCAAGGGCAAATGGTTGTTCATCACGCCGATTTTACCGACGTCCTCGCCTTCGATCCCGCCAACAAAACTTACTCCCTCATTCGCCGCAACAGCGGAAATGAATTCGCCGCCGCCGTCCTCATCAATGGCCGCGAAATCGCAGGAGACGGTTGGTCTTATCGCGCAGAGACGGCGACATCCTTTGCGCTCAACTTGAATTATACGCAGGGAGAAGATCGGGTATTTCTAATCGAAAAAGAAGGCGAAGCGCCGGATCGTCTGGAACTCGCAGCTCGCCCTGATTCCATCATGTTCTTGGATGGGAATAAAATTGATATCGTCGTATGGATGGAACGGGAAGGACGGTTTTATGCTTCGATAAATAATTTACCAACAGGCGCGCATGTTTTAGAAATTAATTCTCCTCACGCTACCACCGTCGATAATTGGCCTATCCATAAGAATTGACCCGTCGCGCAGACTCTTTTATTCTCAATTCGTTTTCAAAAATAAATCCCAGCGAATAACCAGCAAGATAGATAAATGTCATTATCCAAAATCATTCATTCCATAAAAAATGTCCCCGCCCGCCTTTGGAAAGCATTCCTAGAGCATCCCTATTCTTATGTCCTCTTGCTGGCGGCCTATATAGGAATCCACTTGCATTTTTATGGGCTGGGAGGAACGTTCGACGATTACGATTACGGGTTTTGGCAGATGCTGGACATTGAGCTTTTGCGTACTCGTCTGCTGGAAAGCCTTTGGTACTTGCACATCCAACCGCCGCTCTTCAACCTTTTTCTTGGCCTGGTGGAGCAAGGTTCGTTCGGTTGCGCCAAAATCGTTTATCCTGTTTTTTATCTTCTCTTAGGCGTTGTTTCCGCCATCGCCCTCTTTCGCTTATTGCTTCGTTTCCGGATTCGAGCGTGGATCGCCCTCTCCGTCACTTGCGGATGCTTTATTTCCCCTTCCTGGCTGCTTTATGAAAACTGGCTGATGTACACCTTTCCCATCATGGCGCTTTTGTTGTTCATCGCGCTACGGTTTCACGCCTACGTTCAAATTCAGAAAACCCGCGACGGCGTAATTTTATTTCTCCTGATGATGCTTATGGCTTATCTCCGCTCGATTTTTCATTACGTTTGGTTTCTCGCCGCCGTGTGCATTTTATGGACTTATTTTAACGGGAAACGCAAATCGCTTTTGCTGGCGGCGTCGATTCCATTTCTCCTTATTATGGCTCTCTACGCCAAAAACGCCATCGTATTCGGCGAATGGACCACCAGCACCTGGTTGGGACCGAATTTGAACATGATGACGGCGGCCATCCCCATAAGCATCAAGCGCGATTATCTCTTGCAGGGAAAAATCACTCCCATTTCGGTGGAATATCCCTTTTCGCCGGTAGGTTACTACCAAAAATTCATAACGCACAAAACCTGGGGCGTTCCCGCGCTGGATCGAAAAGAGAAAAGCAACGGCGACATCAATTTCAACCACGGCGACTTCGTCGAAATCAACCATCGCTATCGAAAAGAGGCCTTGACGCTGATCGCCGCCAGCCCCTGCGATTATTGGATTCTCGTGAAGCGAAACTGGCGGCGCTACTGCCATCCGGCCTGGAACTACGAATTCTTCATCCGCCAATCGCCTGTTTACAAGAATTATCTTCTTGCATTGGATCAATGGTTGTTCGGCTGGAAAGAAGCGGATTTTTCCCAATCGACTTACAAAACTAAAACCAGCCCCCAAGGAACTTTTTTATGCTGGGCGCTTCCGATATTGATTCTATTTTGGCCGGTTCTGATGGCGGCGCCCGAAAAATACTCTCGCCTATCGCCCGCCGACCGCGCAACGCTGACGTACTGCATGTTTACGCTGCTGTTGGTTACTTTCGCCGCCCTCTTTTTCGTCAACAACGAAAATTTCCGCATTCGCTTTACCCTTACGCCGTATTATGCTCTTTTATTGGGTCTGCTGCTGGATCGAGGGATGGGATATTTTTCTCAGCGAAGAAGAAACTAAGAGATTGGTGGGCTACGCTTCGCTTTGAGCCCACCCTACTCAACATTGAGCCCACCCTACGCAATTTATCTTTCCAATTCTCCGATCTTCTCTTCCAACAGCGAAATCATCACGCCTGCTTGCCAAACGAAAGCGTCGAGCGCTTTGGAGCGGGCGCGCAGTTTTTCCGTGAGAATTTCCTCTTCGTTTTGCAGAAGCAAGTTTCGCCAGCGGCTATCGTCGAACTCGTAATGCGGTTCCTGCAAGAGTTCGTTGAGCAATTCGAAAGCCAAGGCATGTTGTTTGGAGCATAATTCAATGGTATGGTCGAGCCGTTCTAGCAGCCGCCGTTTCTCCTCCATTTTCAGACCCGCGAAATCGTCCGGCGACATCAGGTTCAATCCGATCTTCGCTTCGGCGTAAAACGCCTCCACGCTCTGCAGCGCTTCCCGCAAAATCGCGCGCAGATCGATCAGATCGATCTGGGGACGGAAGGATTGATGCAGCATAGCCAACTGCTGGAAATAATTCATGGAACCCGTCTTCACTTCCATTAGCAGCGAAAGCAGCCTCGTCGTGATAGCGCCATCGATCGCCGCTCCCGAACTCGTATTGAATACGGGAATCTTGAAACGGGCGATTTCATGCTCCAGCCATTGCTTATAGACCAACAACGTGTCGCTCGTTGGAACGACGCCTCCGTCCACCGAGGCGACCCAATGCGCCGACTCGCTGTCTTGAGGAAGTTGCTTGTCGTCGAATATGGTTCCTGCGGCGTATCGTTTATCGTTGGTAAAGGCAAGGTCCTGGCCGATGAGTACGATCGGTTGGCATCCCAAACGCGCGAGAATATGAAATCCAACGACGGCCACGCTGCCGGGACCGAAAACGTCCCCCTTGCTTCCCGCCTTGGTTTGCAGCCACAGATAAAACGAATTGCCGCTTTTTTGGGGTATGGGGATGCGGCTGAGAGGAGCGGGCTGGCCCATCGTCTCCATCGTCGAACGCCATGACGCCAAAAAGACTCGCGGATGAAAATGCCGCACGATTTCCGGATGAACCCGGGGATCGGCGATCAAAAACGATTCCGGAGACGGCGCATCGTTTTTGAAGGATTTGACGTTGCGCTCCTGGTGATCCATGGCGAAAACGATATGCGGCCGAATGCCGTTCTTGCGCAAGATCGGGTAGGCCGTATTCACGCATGAGATCAGCATCCGATCCTGCGCGTCGCGCAGCGTCGCCAATTCGTTTTCCAGCGAAGGACCGGCGGCAATCAACGCGGCGGGCATCCGGGGGAAATGATGGAACAGCGCGGAGACGCCGGGATATTGGACAATGGCGCCGGCATTGGCGATGGTGTTGATGACGACGTTGTTGCTATGCTCGACGCGGGAGCGCCGGTACATAAGTTCGCGCTGCAAAGCGTTGCGCCATAGAGCGGCGAATTGCGAAGGATATTCCGGACGCAGCCGCCGCAGCAATGGATTCGCCAACAGATGATACGGCAAAGCGAGAAAGCGCGAATATTCCAGCTCTTCGCCGAGGCTCTGCGCCGCCTTTTCCATCGTCTGGCCGATATAGAGATGCACCCGTTCGTCCCCCAGAATCCGCGTCAAATCCACATGATGGAAGGCGGTAAAAAACAGCAGCGGATCGGGATCGACGACGGCTAGAACCCCCCTTTCCGGCAGCAAGGATAAAATTTTCTGCGCGTAATACCCCAATCCGAAGCCCAACAGAATCACGGCATGTTCCCGCTGCTTGCCCAGAGGGCTGCGTTGGATCCAGCTGGCGATTTCCTTTTCCGGATCGGAGGTTTTGAAAAGCGGCTCGCTAGAACTGAAGGAATCGTAAAGGACGACGTTGAAGTATCCGCATTCCATCGGTTCGAGGGGATAGAGGCGATCCGACACTTTGGGCGCAAGCTGGGCGATCGTTTCCGCTTGCGCGGGATTTCTTTTTTTGAATGCTGCTAAGTTGACCTCGAAGAAAGACCCATCCGCCATCGTATCCAAAACCTCAACCCGCGCGGTTAAGATATTGCCATTTTACTTTTCGAAATAATATTTCGACTCAGCCGCATCGCCTATCGATTCGATGATGCGACTCTCAGTCTATTTTTGCCGGACGCCAGCGAATTGAATAGGCGCCGAAACCACTCTAAGCGTTTCTTTTGCGGGAAAAAAGCCTTCTCAAGCATCGGCGCTATTCTTTCCAATTCAATTCATAGCGAATGGCTTTTCCTTTGGCGGAAATCGTCCACCCCTCCTTGCTGGATTCGGCCTTTGCTTCTCCCAGATTTTCGCCATTGACGTCCCATGCCGTCGCGGAAAAAGTTTTAGCCTTGGCGGCGGACGCAATCCGGGCGCGAACGTCAGCGGCGCCATATTCGCCGCCGGGAGAAACAATCTTGATTCGATCCACGCCCTCCACGGCAATGATGGAAAGCCCTTCCCCATCCTTCGCCTTCCTCACGGCGGCGCAGCCCGAAACGCCGACGCCGCCAAAAACGCGCTCCACGCCCCGCCCATCGATGAAAATAAACTCCGGCGAGAGGACGCGGTCGCAACGGCTTCCCTCCACCAGCTCCGACGCCACGTAAAAATCGCCGCCTTGAACCGCCAACCAGCCATATGGCGGCAGTTCGTGGACATCCTCTCCCTGCGTTACGCGCCAAGGCTTATCCGCATGGCCATTGACCCAAATTTCCAAGCCGCCGGGATAACGCACAACCAAGCGCGACTGCTTCCATTCTCCATTCAGAAACGCCTCGGAAGAACTAATCGTTCCCGCATCGGTTCCATAGCGAATCGCTTGCGGCTTTTTCATGACATAGCGGCTTTGCAACGGCTGCATCGTATAATAGGAACGGCAAGCGCGGCGGATGCCGTGACTCTCTTCCACCAGCCATCCAATATGACCGTAGGCGATAGTGGCGGCGATGAATTGATCGATGCTTCCATCAATATTTTCCGGCTTATCCCATCCCTCTTTTTGATCGAAGAAATAAGCGGTCCAGGGCATCCCGATATCCACGCTGAGCGAGTGCATTTTTAATAGATCGAAATGAGGAAGATAGGGATATCGCCATAATTTCAGGCCGCTGTACGCCAATCCGTAATTCCCCGTACAAAGTCCGGCGTAGAGCCACTGATGATTTCCCTCCGACCAGCAATGATGATCGTAAACCTGTTGATCGTTCAACAACAGCTCGCCGTAAGCGTAAAACGTAGCGGCGAAGGTTCCCGCGCCGGGAACGCGGGCGTCGTAATCCGTCCGATCCCACGGAGAGACGGAAGTATGCACGTCCGTATACGCCGCGTCGGATTGATATTTTTCATGAATGGCGGGAGCGAGTTCGCGATCCATCTCCACGGCGTATAGCGCCTTGGGGGAATAACAGCGCGGCCAGGCGGTTACGAGATCGCCGGACGAATGGCGCATCACTCTGTCGATGTTCCAATAGGAATTCACCGGCGAGAAATCGCAATAGTTCGTATACAATCCCGAACGCCAACCTAGCGATTTCTGCGCTGCGACGTATTTCTGCAACGCTTCGTCGCCTCCTTTGGCCGGCGACGCCTTGGTGCGGAACGTAAAACTCTCGCCCTCGTTGCGCCAGGTGATTTCATGATTGCACTGCGTCAGCATTTCGATGCCGTAGGCGCGCAGAGTCAGGCAGCGTTGATGCTCCTTCTCGTAATCTCCCGGCCCCCAGCTCTCCTGCCACAACCGCGTCCCCGCTATCTCCCCTTCCACGGCGGGAGTATTGGGAATCGTCGCCAGCGTCTCCTCGAAAGTGGGAGCCAGCGTAACGAAAAAGCGCTCGTACATATCGTTGCGCTTGCCGTCCGTTTTGGGTTGATAGCGCACGCCGCCATTCAAAAAGATTTCTCCGTTCTCGATTTTATCGGCGGCGTAAGGCGCTGAAGCGTTCGAGCGATACCAATCCATCCATACGGAAGCGAAAAACGGCTCTATGCCATGAGACATCAAGACATTCAAATGATGGCCGCCATAATTCATGAACGGCAGTTGCATCAATTCCGGCTCCCGCACATTTAGAAACTTGCCATAAGACAATTCCACCGCATCGCCGCCCCGGCAGATGAAATCCACTACTAAACTTTTTTGCCATAACCGGATCGACGATTCCACCGCAATTTCCTTATCGCCCAGCTTCCCCTTCCATTCCGCATGAGCCGTCTCGTCTTTCATTTCGCATTGCGTCAAATGCATATCTTTCAATTTCTCCGAAAAAACGGGACCGGCCTCCGCGAGGATATCGGCGACGGGAATACGGTTCATCTTCGCTTGAATCGGCCCCCAATAAGCTTCGCCGGGCGACCAGCAAAATTCCAATACGATATCCGTCGCCGAATAGATGGCGCGAAATCGCTTCATATCTTTCGAAAAAAGCATCTGCGTCTTGAATTTTTCCACGCCGTTTTCCGGCAGAATCGTCTCTTCGCGAGTGGGGAACGGCAAACGCCCCGGCCCCGTATTCGCCCCGGCAGACTGGCCGGGGAAAGGATCGATGCCGCGCTGCGGGCGTGGAGCGAAGGCGATCGGCTCCAGGGATTCCTTGTAAAAACAGATATCCTCGAAAAAGAGTTCCCGGTCTTCCTTATTGGCGCAGCCGCGAACTTTTATTCCCAACAATTTCAACGGCAGCTTCGCTTGCAATTCTTGGGGAAGAATTTTATGCGCCAGCCACCATTCCTTCCACCGCACCCGCGTTATCTCCAAATTATGCGCCTTGCCCTCGCCGTCTTGCAGCAACAAATCGACGTTGACTTGGGGAGTCGTTGGATCGGGAACCCAGCCCCAATTGTTGCCGTAAATCCATACAGTAGCGGCGGAAACGGGATCGCCGATATCCATCGGCGCAGGCGGGCGCAGCGTAACGGCGCTATCCGGAGAGTCGCCGCGATAGATCATCCGCGCCGTCGGCGACTCCCAAACTCGCTGCTTGTTGGAGCCGATCAATTTCCCCTCCGCTCCCTTTTCGCATTCCAACGTCCAACCCTCCAACGAGTCGAAATGAACCAATGGCGTATGCGGCGGCTCGCGATTGGCCCATACCATTTCGTAAGGCCTCTCGCCCAATGATTCCGCAGGATCGAGAGGCTGGGCGGCTACGATTTTCACCGCCTCTTCCGCCGCCAGCGCCGCTGGAAGCTGTAGAATAGCGAAGTTAAATAAAACCGCCAATATCGTCAATAAGAATTGATAAGCCAGACGCATTTGATTTCCCCTTTTTATAAAAATTAACTCGATAATGATTAGACTTCATTTTGAGCCGTTGCGATTCAAATTTCAAAATATCGAATCCGCCATCGACCCTATTACTCTAATTCATCGACGGCCTATTCATCAATCCATAAGCGGATTATGGATGGGGATTTTCTATCAAGTACTATCTAAAGGAATTCAAAGAAAAACAGGCCAAGAAATCCTGGCCTGTTCCAAATAAAAGCCACAAATTATACCAGTATGCGTTAGGATTATTGCTTATATATTCCCTCGCTCTCTGGGAGAGGGTTAGGGTGAGGGAATAATAAGTCCAATAATATCAACCCTCACCTAACCTCTCCCAATCTTGGGAGAGGAATTTGAAAAGCGACAATCTCAATGCAGATTGGTATTACTTCGAAATTGTCACCAAAAATCGCCGAAATCTTCTCCCACATCGGAATAATGGTCGCGCGGCCAGGTTAATAATTTCGGTCCAATGTCGACAATGGACCAATCCGAATCGAAATCCTCGTCTTCATAAGCCGGATTCAGATCGTTATACCACGGTTGATAAGCGCTCATCCGGCCCTCCGTGGAGGCGCAGCCTATCATCCCCAAGAGCAATCCAAACAGGAACAAAGAAAGTAAAAATCGCATGGATTCACCCATCGCTTTCTAAAAAAACATTTGTCTTCTCATTTACATTGTACGCGCCGCGCGCCGAAAAAGTAACATCTTCGCCTTTTACGGTTCGGGAGTAATCTGCGGTACGATCACTTCCGCGCCGATTTCCGCGTAGGTCTCCTTCAATTGCCGCAGCATCTTCTCTCCTTCGTAGGTCCCGATAACGGCGCCGCCGGAACCGGCGAACTTGGCCGTCGCTCCCACGGAACGCCCGCGAAAAACCAAATCGAGATCGCTGGGGCGCAGTCTGAATATGGAAGAGCGCAGATCGAAGTTCTTGTTCATCAACTCCCCGAGAGTCTCATGGTCGCGTTGGAGCAAGGCGCTTTTAGCGTCTTCCGCAAACTGGGCGAACTGCTTCATGGCGTTCACGACAACGGGATCGCCCTGGTTGAAACGTTCGCGGATGTTGTTATGGAACACTTCTGATCCTTCACCTAACCGCGTGTCGTAGGCGATGTAAAGCGGCGGCAGCAGAGCGGGATCGAGCGGTTCGTAAATGCCATGCCCTTCCTTCTCAATCAACTCCCGGTCGAAATTCATATAAACCACGTTTTCGTAAACCTGGATGACGCGATCCTGCAATCCCGCGCCGATTCCCAATTCGTCCCGTTCGCAGGAAAGGATCAGGCTGGGCTGCAATTCCATGGGAATCTCCACGCCGTAGAATTCCATCAATGCGCGCAAGCTGGCGGTGATGATGGCGCTGGAACCGGCTAGTCCAACGCGCGCGGGAATATCCGATTCGTACTCAATGGTGAAATTGCGTTTGGGAAGGCGAATCTCATGTTGATCGCAGTAATCGGCGAAGCGCTTAATCAGGGCGCGTATGAGCCGCACGCCGCCATAATAGCCGTTGAGTTTGATGCTTTCCCGCAGATGATGGATAGACTCCCAAACGGGATTGTCGACGGCGCATCCCCGTATCTCCACATTGGCGGAAGGATAGCAAACGGCGCGCGCCCGATAGTTGCGCACGGATATGGATATCGTTTTGCCATAATAGCCGTCGGATGGATTGCCGATCAATCCCGCCCGGGCGTAAGCATAGGTTTCAATTATCTGCGACATGGCTTACTCCTGTTTTCAGCCTTATGAATCTTATTATCCTTTATCTCTTTCCACAATCAGCCGATTCCATAACCGCCGCGTCACTCCCGGCTCGCCCGTATCCGTAAAGCGGGAATGCGCTAATCCCGCCGGACGGGGATTGATATCCAATACCCACGGCTTCCATTCCGGTTTCTCATTCCTCCATTCCAAACGCAAATCGATTCCTGCTATTTTACATCGGGGAAGCGCAGAAAGCGCCTCCTCGGCAACAGCTTCAATCATCTTCCATTCATCGCTCCCCATCGTTAAGGGATGGGATCGTCCTTCCGCTATTAGAGGAAAAACTTCGCGGCGCTTCCATTCGATAATGCGTCCCCCTTGCCCGGGAGAGGAGATAAACGACGGCGGACGCGCCGCCATCAAAAAACCGCTTTCCGATTTCCCCTCTACGACGTTCATGCGCAGATCGAAATAGGCGTCTTCGCCATTTTCCTGGCGATAGAAAACATTTCCTACGCCTCTACGAATGATTATATCGTCTACCTTGGCGATGGTTCTAGCATGATCGAGCAGATCGGCATGAAGCGCAAGCAAACCTTCCCAATCCGGCGGTCCCTCGAAAGCGCGAACGCCGCGCCCCTCCGTTCCCCGATTCGGCTGCATTATCAAAACGATGCGTTCGTCTTTTTCTTGCGGGAACAATTCGTAAAAGGCGCTTTTTAATTTCGACGGCAAATCTTTGCCATCGCCGCCTCTCGAAACCAGCGCCGCTTCCGGCGTAGGTACTCCCGCCGAATTCCACGCTCGATAACAAGCGTATTTATCGTCAGCCTTCTCCACTTCTTCATAAGCGTTGATCTGCGCGATTCCCATGTCTTTGCATCGCGCGCTGTAGTCCTTATGCGTCTCCGGCGTCATGCAGAGAAAAAGCGCCCCTTCCATCGCCAGCGGCGGATCGAATTCCATTTCGATAGGATTGTCGCGGTCTTCCAGCCAAATCATCCCCCTCCATAAACGAAAATCGCCGCCGAGCCAGGAAATATGCGAACAGACGACGTTTCGCCGTCTCGCGCCTTGCGTTTCCAAATCGTAGACATAAGAGTCCACCATCAAAGGATAAACTTCATTGAGGGCGTGAGGCAGCTGTTCGACGAGTATGGCGAAAACGGGAAAAGGAGGAATGGGTGGAGCGTCATCCCGCCGGGGAATAATCGCTAAGGGAGGACTCAGCGGTTCGCTATTCGCCGCTTCGATTACCGTCTGAATCGTCCGGAGACGGAACTCCGGCTGATAAACGGCTTTTAATAGAGATTCCGGCAATTTGCCGATTTTCTTTACGGCGTCATCGTAATGGCGATCGATCGTATCGATAATAGGGGATAAAAGCTGAGTTTCCCCCTCATGCAACCGTCGGCGCAAGCCGTCCAATGCGCCATGCTTGGATTCTACGATTTGTAATAAATGCTTTTGTATAAGCAGCGAGAGATTCCACATTTTTGAATGATGAATGATAATTTTTGATTTTTAATTTTTGATTTTTAATTTTTAATTCAAAATTCAAAATTCATCATTTCTTTTCAAAACGTCTTGCGCACTACGACGCCGTTTGCATGGAGATAACGTTTTATCTGCGAAATGGAATAGGTTTCGAAGTGGATCATGGAGGCCACGATGGCGGCGTCGGCTTTGCCTTCGGTGAAAACCTCGCGCAGATGCTCCGGCGTTCCCCCGCCGCCGCTGGCGATCACTGGAACGCCCACGGCTTCCGCGATGCGCCGCGTCAGGTTGATTTCGAAGCCGTCTTTCGTTCCATCCGCATCGATGCTATTGACGACCAATTCGCCCGCGCCCAGTTCCTCGCCTCTCTTAGCCCATGCGATAGCGTCCAATTCCATCGCCTTGCGTCCGCCATTGATATAAATCTCATATCCGGAAGGGATCGTAGTTGATGGCGCAACCCGCTTTACGTCCATACTCAAAACGATGCACTGGCTGCCGAAGCCTTTGGCGCCTTGCGTTATAATTTCCGGATGGAGTACGGCGGCGGAATTGACGCTGACTTTCTCAGCTCCCGCGAGCAGCGTCCGCCGTAAATCGTCATACGTCCGCAAGCCGCCGCCGACGGAATAGGGGATGAAAATCTCTTCGGCGGTGCGGCTGACGACATCGATCATGATATCGCGTTCGTCGCTGCTGGCGGTGATGTCGTAGAAGACGATCTCGTCCGCGCCTTCTTCGTAATATTTCTTCGCCATCGCCACCGGATCGCCCAGGTCGATGTTGTTTTTAAATTCGACGCCTTTAGTCACCAGCCCGGCGCGGACGTCGAGACAGGGAATAATTCGCTTCGTCAACATGATTTTTATCCCCCTTGGTTCCGCCTAAGCTTTGCAAAAATTTTCCAGCATCTGCAAGCCCGCCGGTCCGCTTTTTTCCAAGTGAAATTGCGTAGCGAAGATGTTTTCGAAAGCGACGGCGCTGGCGTAGCGGATGCCATATTCGGTCTCACCCACAACGACCGCAGGATCGGCGGGTTCGCAATAATAGGAATGGACGAAATAGAACTCGGCGCCGTCCGCCACTCCGTTGAAGAATGGATGCGGCTGCTTTTGATAAACTTGATTCCATCCGATTTGGGGAATCTTCAATCCTGCGCAGGAACCGCTGATAGGAAATCGCTTTACGCATCCTTTGAGCAAACCGAGACACTCCGCATCGTCCTCTTCGCTGCGTTCGAAAAGAATCTGAATGCCGATGCAGATGGCCAAAAACGGCTTCTTTTTTTCTTGGACTTCCCTTATGACGACATCCGTTAATCCAGCTCGATTAAGAGCCTCCATCGACGCGCCAGCCGCTCCCACGCCGGGAAAAATCAAGCGATCCGCGTCTGCAATGATGGCGGCGTCTTTCGTAATTTGGGCGTCGCAGCCGATATGCCTGACGGCGCGCTGAACGCTAGTCAGGTTGCCCCCTTCATAGTCGATAATGGCGATCATGATAGTTATAGCCTCGCGGAAAAATTCCCTCGCCTTCTGGGAGAGGGGACAATTTCAAATGTCAAAGAGTACTAGCGTAATTTCACTTCCTTCATGACTTGGCGCAATGATTCCAAATGCCGTCGATGCTCTTCTTGGGCGAAATGCTCGCGCACAGGGATTAAAAGATCGGCGATGCTTCTCGCGACCGCCACTTTCAGGTCGAAGGGATGTAATTCTTTCTTGCCGAAACAATCTACAAGTTCCTTATAGTTTGCGAAACTCAAATCGCCGCCGTGCTCCGCCTTGCGCTGGATGTAAAGCGGCCCGCGTCCCAAAGCGAAAACGAGATGCCGCGTCCAATTAAGAACGGGATTAAAATCGACTTCCCCTTCCGGGCAAAACGCTTTTTTAATCTTGCGCTCGATCTCGTCCGGTTCGTCCGTAATAAAGACGGCGGTGTCGGGCTTCGATTTGCTCATCTTCATCGCCGTCCATACTTCTTGAATACGTTCGGGATCGATCGGCCACATCGGCGGTTTGCCCAAGCCGATTAACAATTGATGATGCACGGCGACGGGAGCGATTTTTCCGCCTTCGTTGTCCAGCAGCGGATTGGTATTGATTTGATTGGCCGTATCCAACGCAATGACGTGCGCCTTGCGCTGATCCGCCCCCGCATGAGCGAGATTAACGCCCATTGTAAAGATATCCGCCACCTGCATCGGCGGATAAACCAGTTTGGCGAAGTCGATGGCCTCGCCCTCCGATCGGCCCATAATCGTGATAGAGCGCATAATGCGTTTGAGCGTGGTGTTCTTGCATACTTCGATGAACGTCGTCCAGAAATCGGGATGATCCCGGTAAAGGTCTGAACCGAGCACGACGCGAACGGCATCCGGATTTCCGCCCACCGCTTTCAAGCAGCATTTGAGACCTTCGGCGAAATACCCGTAGGCCATAGACCGGATCAGCTCGATGTCGCCGCCCAATTTATCGTTGATCCAACTATGCCAGTCGGCGAGAAAAATCGTGCATTCTGCGCCCGCCTTTTGAAAATCGGCGACTTTGGCCATGCACTGAATCCCGGTTCCCAGATGGATTTCGCCGGATATTTCAAAACCGATGTAATGGCGCAAGGGAATATTTTTTTGCAGATATTCTCGCAAGCGATCTTCGGTCAGCGTTTCGTCCAAATTGGCGGTGATGAGTTGGAATCGTTCTTCGGCGTTCATAAGTTTTTTTGAATAGAGTTGGCATTCGTGATTATAGATTTTCTCGGAAATAATCGCAGCGAACGACGATTAACAAGAGACGTTGCGCCGGAAGGCTGAATAAATAAAAAAATCCAGGGGGGAGGATTTGAACCTCCGTAGGCTTGCGCCGGCAGGTTTACAGCCTGCTCCCTTTGGCCGCTCGGGCACCCCTGGATGAATCGTATGCTTCTTTGATGGGGAAGCCGTCCACCGCCTCCCGCCTGATTCCTTCGATCGTGAAAACCTCGTAAGTTTTCATTCCGAATTCTTTCAGGAAGAATAATTTTGCTTCGATGTCCAAGAAAGTCAAGGAGTGGAGACGGCGTTCCTGGAACTTGAAGAAAAGCGCCTTCCTCCCGATAATAAGAGTTCTGTTTGTCATTCGCCAAAGCGGAAGCGCGGGCGTGGATAAGCGGCCGTTCGATCGATCCGCTTATCATCATTCAAGAAATTCAAGAGACGACTATGAGATACTTGATTATTGGAGGCGCCGGATTCATCGGCTCCAATTTGGCTCATCGCCTGGCATCGCTGGGCGAAGAAGTTGTGGCGGCCGATAACCTCTCCCGCCTTGGCTCGGAATCGAATCTAGCCTGGCTGCGGGAAAATCATCCCGCCATCCAATTTCAACACTGCGATATACGATATGAAACCGATTTGCTAAATCTCTTCAAAAAATTCAAATCCTTCGATGCGGTGATTCATTTGGCTTCCCAAGTGGCGGTAACGACTTCCGTCGCAGATCCCCGCACCGATTTTTCCATCAACGCTCTAGGAACATTTAACGTGCTGGAAACCATACGCCTCTCTGGAACCGATCCCGCTTTTCTTTTTTCCTCGACGAATAAAGTCTATGGAGGCATGGAGCATATCCGCATCGCCGAACGCGAAACGCGCTACGAATTCGCCGACTATCCCCAAGGCATCGATGAAGCCTGCCCCTTGGATTTCCATTCGCCCTATGGCTGCTCCAAAGGCTGCGCCGATCAATACGTCCGCGATTATTCGCGAATTTACGGCTTGCGTTCCGTGGTTTTCCGTCAATCGGCGATTTACGGTCACCGGCAATTCGGCGTGGAAGATCAGGGCTGGGCGGCATGGTTCCTCATCGCCGCCGCCAAGAAAAAACCCATCGCCATCTACGGTGACGGCAAACAGGTGCGGGATATTCTTTGGGTGGACGACCTCGTCGACGCCTACCTGAAAGCCATTGAAAACATTGGCGTCCTCAAAGGCGAAGTCTTCAACATCGGCGGCGGTCCGGAAAAAAGTCTTAGTATTTGGCGCGAATTCGGCCCGCTATTGATTAAGGAACTGGGGTATGAACCGGACATTTCCTTCCACGATTGGCGCCCTGGCGATCAAAAAGTCTGCATCATGAATATCGCCAACGCCAAAGAAAAACTAGGCTGGAATCCCAAAGTCGGCGTGGAAGAAGGCGTCGCCAAACTCGCCCGCTGGGTGCTGGATCATCTGGAGATTCTATGAAATGAACATAAAGCAAGGCCCGTCCGGAATCGCCGGACGGGCCTTGAAAAATCGTTCGTCTTCCATCGATTAATACAACTCCCACGGATCGACGGAACTTAAGTAGGGTGGGCTCAAAGCGAAGCGTAGCCCACCATTTTCCCCTCAATCGATTAATACAACTCCCACGTATCGACGGACGTATCCTTCTTCAAGGGATTTTCCAAAACGATAGCGAACGTATGTTCCGGCGGGGTTAATGCGTTGGTGGTTGGATCCAACGTTTGGCCATTCGCCGCAATGACGATGCGCTTGTTGTTCATGGATACGTTGACTTCCTTGCCTTCGTAGCCTTTCAATTCGGCTTCGTCTCCCCGTTCGAAAGTCTGGAATGCGTAAAACGTGGGAGTTGCCGGCTCCAGGTCGCTGTTGAGTACGCGGGCAATGATCTGACCTTTCGCCGGACTGCTGACCAACTGGTAGCAAACGCAGACATTGTCGTATTCGTCAACGGCTAAATCGCCGCGTCCGAACGTCCCCAAATCCCAAATTTCCAGCTCGTTAACGATCACTTCCTTGTCCGGCTTGCCAGTTTGGGCGTTGACGCGGGAGACAACCATATCTCCCACGCTGGCTTCCGAGCCGAGTATGCAAACGTAATCGCTGGTGTAGTTGGAAGCGATTCGGATATCGTCGCCGCGGCCTGTGTCTTTTACCGTCGACCATTCCGCCTGGTTCAAGTAATACTTCATGTTCCCGTCGTTATCGTAAATAGTCATGATCCCTTCCGTCCGCACGGCGAAGCCGCCATTAAACGCCGCGACGTTGGACCAAATGCTGTGAGGTTTCCCATCACCCGCCGCATTGAAGGGGCCTTTGATAACGCCGCCGGTCTTACTGTCGAATATCGTCGCCACGGCGCCGTTCCCGCCAGGAACGATCACTTGATTGCGGTCTTCGACGACAACCAGGATGTTTCCATTGGATAAAAAGCGAATTTCGCCGCCAAAACGCATCTGATTGTTCTGACCGCCCTCAATAGTTCCACTGCCGTAAACCGGATCGATGACATTCGTCAGTTTTTGCGGGCCGGAAGCAGTTTTGTTGAACGCTTGCACGGCGGCGACGCGTTCGTCCGTATAGACGAAACTTTTATCCCAGCGTCCATCCGTGTTGAATACGTCATACATATACGGAGTCGACTCCTCGCCTACGACGTACATGGTTCCGCCCGGACGGCGATCCGTGGCGATGCGCGGCGGATTTCCATCCTTCCGCTTTTCGTTGAAACTGCCCGTATACGGTTCTCCCGCATCCGTATAGAACGCCCAATACTCTTGGATGGATCCGTCTTCATTGATAAACGCCACCTTGGCGTTCATTCCCGTAGTCTGTCCTTCGGGAAACGCTCCGGCGATGATTGCCACGGTTCCATCCCCAAAAATGTCCGTGAAAGGCTCCCAATAGGTCCCCATCGCCACTGTCGATTTGAAGAAGACGGTGTCAGGAACCAACACTTTTACCCCAGCTGCCGCATGGTCGGCGGGTATCAAAACCTGCGCTGGAACTGCGGATGCCATTCCAATAAGCAAAACCATTGTTACTCCAAAAACCGATTTTCTCATTCTTTCTACCTCCAATTTGTTCGTAATGTACTCTGTAATTCAAAACTACCCTAACAAAAAAATTATTGTTTGTAAACATGATTATTTGAATTTTATATAAATTTATAAAATAATAATACTAACCTGCCTCTAGCTTATTACCTACACTTTCCCTCACCCTTTGGAAAAGGATTAGGGTGATGATATTATAAGTATAATAATATCAACCTACTACTAACTACTCACCAGCTAAGGGGGAGAATATAAATCGAATTTCATCGCTTTTGCAAGAACCTCCTATAAATGAGATAAACAAATCGATTAGTAGAATAAAGATAAAAGAAGGCCCATTCGGTAAAATCGAATGGGCCTTAATAAACAATACTTTTAAATTCGCTTAATACAACTCCCAAGTTTCGACGTCTGTAGCCTTCTTCAAAGGATTCTCCAATACAATAGCAAAAGCATGTTCCGCTAGAGTTAATGCGTTGGTCGTCGAATCTAAGGTTACGCCGTCCGCTGCAATCATGATTCGGCTATTGTTCATAGAAACGTTCGGCTCCTTGCCGACAAATCCCAGTAAATTGGCGGCGTCCGGACGCTCGAAATTGTTGAAGGCATAGAATGTGGGCGTTGCCGGTTCCAAATTGCTATTGAGCACGCGCGCTACGATCTGCGCCTGCGCCGGGCTGCTGGTCCATTGGTAAATGGCGCAGACGTTGTCGTATTCGTCCATCGCAACGTCGCCGCGATCGAAGGTTCCATTAAGCCACAAATCTTCTTCCTCAACTACGACTTCTTTGTCCGCTTTGCCCGTCTGGGCGTTGAGGCGGGAAACAACCATATCCCCATCTGCATTCTTGCCCAGAATGCAGATGTAATCGCTGGCGATGTTGGAGCAAATGCGAGTGCCGTCGCCGCGGCCTGCGTCTTTCACCGTCGTCCAATCCGCTTGAGCCACAACGAATTTCTTATTGCCCGCGTTGTCGTAAATCGTCGTGATGCCTTCTGTACGCACGGCGAATCCGCCTTTGAACGCGGCTACATTAGCCCAAATGCTATGAGCAGCATCATCGCCCGCCGAGTTGAAGGGGCCTTTGATAATCGCGCCGGTCTGGCTGTTGAAAATCGTCGCCACCGCTCCGTTTCCGGAGGGAACGATCACCTTATTGCGGTCTTCAACTACGGCCAAGATGTTGCCATCGGACAGAAAAGAGATATCGCCGCCGTAGCGCATCTGATCGATCTGCCCGCCCTCAATGGTTCCGCTGCCATAAACGGGGTCGGTTACTTTCGTCAGCATTTGCGGTCCCGCCGGCGTCTTCATGAAGCCCTGCACGACGGCCACTTGCCTATCCACATAGACGAATAGTTTGTCCCAGCGGCCATCCGTGTTGAATTCCGTCTCGTACATATAGGGCGTCGCTTCCTGGCCTGTTACGTACAGGATTCCGCCCGGACGGCGGTCCGCAGCGACGCGCGGCGGATTGCCGTCTTTTCTCGTTTCGTTGAAACCGCCCGTATAGGGCTGTCCCTTATCCGTATAGAAAGCCCAATATTCCTGGATGGTTCCATCGACATTGATGAACGCCACCTTGCTGTTGAATCCCGCCGTCAATCCTTCCGGGTACGCGCCCGCAATGAGAATAATGGTTCCATCCCCAAAGAAATCCGTAAAAGGTTCCCAATAAGTCCCCATCGGAACCGTCGACTTGAAGAAAACGGTGTCGGGAACCAATACCTTCACTCCGGCAGCCGCATGGTCGGCGGGAACAAGCACTTGCGCCGGAACCACGGACGCCATCCCAAGAAGAAAAACCGCTGTTACCCAAAATACCGATTTTCTCATCTCTTCAACCTCCCATTCGTTTATTTGTTAAATCCGAATTGAGCATATCATATCAAAAAAAAGATCGGGTGTAAATATAATAATTTAATTTTATATAAGTTTATAAGATTAAGAAAATCAACGTAATATGGCGTAATGTACAAAATAATAAAAATCTAATAGAGCCATCGGCTTCAATCGAAGCGTATATGAGAACTGGTCATACCCTAAAAAACGAAAAGCACGTCAGGTGCAAAAACAAGGGGGCGAACTTGCGTAAGTAGTCTCATACTAATTTACGATCTAATTTGAATGCAAATTTGTATCAATCCATTGTTTCTTTGACGGATGGACGAATTCTTATACGATCGACTTCGGCTGTTACAATCGCTCCTTCCAATAATTCGTTGGAGTAAAGAGATAAAATTCGCGAACACACCGCCGCTTGTTGTTTGATCGAGAGATTTACTAAACGAATAATCCCGCAATGAGGGATTCCCCATACAATGGCTAATTCCCCGAAATCTTTATCCAATGTTACCAATATGCGTTTTTGTTGACAGGCAATGGATAAGATTTCCGCGTCTCCTGGATCGTTCGTCCAATCCCCAGACCAGATAACATCGTGTCCTTGATCTATCAAGATTCCGAGAGTTCCACCCCAAACGCAAGAATCGAGCAACAATATCACGAACCCGTCTCCATGAACAGAGGTTCGATTCGTTCATGAGCCACCAAACGGCGGGCGTATACGAGACAAGCTTGAATATCTTCGCGTTCCAGCCAGGGATAGCCTTGCATGATGGTTTCGAAATCGTCGCCGGCCGCCAACATTCCCAGCACATGCTCGACGGCTAAACGACGCCCGCGAATAATGGGTTTACCGCCATAAATGTTGCTGTTAACGGTTATTCGTTCAAGCAATTTTTTTTCGTCCATTACCTTACTCCCGTTTATGATTTTTAATTTTGAATTCTGTTTTCTTGAGTTGATTTTACAATGGAAGTCAAAATTCGTAAAATCGCATCCGATTCATCGAGATAAGGTTCAATTCCATTTACGATAACCAGATATGAATCTCGTAGTAATCTCAACCAATAACTAGTATCAAAGCGAAGCGCAACCCGCCTATTCCTTTTTTCACTCCGATCTCTTCCCATGCTTTCACAACCATTCTTTTCGACGGCGCATTTGAAGGCAACGAGAAAAACAGAGAGAAACCGATGCGGGATAAACGGATTCGCCGAATGAACTTAGAGCATCGGCCAATCGGTAATCTTGGCGTGGTTGCGCAGCAATTGGATGGTTAAATACAACAAGGATAAAACAGCGCTTTGATAGAGAATATACTCTATCGTTCTTCGCGCTAGGGTTAAACGAGTAATCAGCGCCGTCATTGTCAATCCGGCGGGAATCGTCAAGCCGGAAAAGATGTCCCAGTCTATCGTCAATGGGCGGTCGGCATGCCATGCGGCGCTATAAATGAGATATCCGCCTGTCATGAAAATTAGCCATATCATAGCCGGTTCCATGCGTCCCCATGACCGCCAGGCGCCCAAGAATACGATTCCCAAAGGCAGCATTCCCGGCATCAAATAAAAATACTCGTTGAACATTTCCAGGTAATAATCGGCTCTAAAATAAACGCTCAGTGGATGAAACATAGCCCCGTCCGCTCCGCAAAAAATCACCTGATCGCTCCAAAAATGTTGGAACATCCATACAGCCTGTCCTTCGTAACGATGAAATAGAACGAATAACCAAAAAACAATCGTAAAGAAGAAAAAGCCAAAAATAAGCCAAGCGGCGTCTTCATAGAGCCTTTCCCATGATCCGCGTCGCAGCGATTTCAAAACCGGCAGCATGAGAAAAGCGGGCAGCCACCAGGCGCTTGAAAGATGTATGCAAAACAAAATCCCAAACGACAATCCCGCTCCCCACGCGGGACAACGGCCTTCCAAGTAACGCACGGTGAAAAAGAGATAAGCGGCCAGCCCCACTTGCAGCAAGGCGTAGATTTCGATATTCCCCGCGAAAACTTGCGAAAAGCCGCAAGAGCCGATCAACAAAGCCATAACGACTCCAGCGTAGGATTTGGGAACGATCCGCAGAATAACCTGGCTCATGAACCAAACGGCGGCGCAGCCGCAAAGAATCGTTAGAACGGTTATGCTAATGTAGGAATCCCAATGAAGCCATTTCATCCCTCCCCAGGCGGCCAATCGGAAAAGCAGCGTGCCCAGCGGCTCGCGCAAATAGTTGGCCCAGTTGCGGGGAATGGCGCTGTGCTTCATCCAATCGTATCCGTCGGGCGTGATATTTTGGCTTCTGACCAGCCACAAAATCATCGAGGCGATGAAAAAAAGACATAGCATCTTCTTACCGTAATACCCCCGGCGTTCCATTTCCCGATGCAATGACGACGCACCGTTCCAAACGCAAGAAAACATCTTGGGGTGCAATAACAGCAAAATGGATTGATACCAAATCGTCCGCAGCCAAACGGGAAATTGCCGCACGACGATAAAAGCCCAAAAATCGCCGCCCAACTCGTTGATGAGACAAAAACCAACAACATAAATGGAAAACAAGGCGGGAATGAAAACCAGTTTCGAACCGAAATCCGCCTGATTTTCATAGATGCGGAAAACGGTAATTGCGGAAAGAAGCATAAAGAAAGGAAAAACGAAGGCGGGAGTCGATCCGCTCTGCCCCAATCCGTTGGGTAGAAGCAGCAATATTTGGATCAATAAAAAAAAGAGATGAATGAGAAGGTCGGCTTGGAATTCAGACCTTCGAAGCTTCATTAGTCACTCGCATTTCGATCCAGCCAACGCCGGATGTCCCCGCAGAAAATCCCCCGCCGTCATCGCCTTTTTGCCTTCCGGCTGCAATTCCAATATCTCCACGATGGCGTCGGCGGCGGATACGCGGATCGTGTTGAATTCCGTCGACAAAATGGTTCCCGGTTCGCCAGGCTTCTTGGTTATGATTTCCGTTCGCAATATTTTCCAACGTTTTCCCGAATGAGCGGTATAGGCGCCAGGAACCGGATTCATGCCGCGAACTTGATTATGGATGTCGCATGCGCTGCGGTTCCAATCGATGCGGGCGTCCTCATTGGCGATCATGGGAGCGAATACGGCGTCCCCTTCAACCTGCGGAATGCGGGGAGCGATTCCTTTTTCCATGTCCAGCAACGTCTTCGCCATCAACCGCGCCCCCTTTTCCGCCAAACGCGCCGCCAAGGTTCCATAAGTATCGGTTTGCAGGATCGGCTCCCGCTCTTGGTAAATGATATCGCCATTGTCCCATCCCCCGGCAAGATAAATGGTCGTGTTCCCCGTCTCTTCGTCGCCGTTGAGAATCGGCCAGTGGATCGGCGCCGCTCCGCGATACTTGGGCAGCAGCGAGGGATGAAGATTGACGCAACCGTATTTCGGCAGCTCGCGGATATTCTGGGGAACGAAGCCGCCGTAAGCGACTACGACGATCGCGTCGGGAGCGCATGACGCCAGCCACTCGAAAACGCCGGGATGCCTTAATTTTTCCGGTTGGAGAATTTCGAGACCTCGTTCCAACGCCAATAGTTTTACGGGCGGCGCTTGAAGACGTTTTCCGCGTCCGGAAGGCCGGTCCGGTTGGCTTAATACGCCAACGATATCGATTTCCGGCGTTTCAAGAAGAACCTTCAAGGTAGGCGCGGCGAATTCGGGCGTCCCAAAGAATACGATGCGCATCATTTTGAATTTCCGGCCGCATCAAGCGGCGGCGAATTCTTGCAGTTGGCCTTCGATGGCGGCGCGTTCCGAATCGTCCAGGCGGTCGATAAACAAAACACCGTTCAAGTGATCCATCTCATGCATAATGACGCGGGCGAAAAGATCGGAGGCTTCCAATACGATTTCCTCTCCCGTTTTGGGATCGTTTCCCTTCACTTTGATCCGATCCGGACGAACGACTTCGCCTTCCACTCCCGGAATGGAGAGACAACCTTCCTTCATGATAAGACAATTCTGACTCTTCCACACGATCTTGGGATTGGCCAGTGCGATTTTCTCTCCCTCATCCTGCGTATCTACTACGATCAATTTTTTCGATAATCCCACTTGCGGCGCCGCGAGGCCGATCCCCCCCGACTCGTACATCGTTTCGAACATATCGTCGACCAGTTTCGCCAATCGATCGTCGAATTTCTTGATATAATGCGTTTTTCTCCGCAACACGTCGTCGCCATAAATTCTAATATTCAATTTCGGCATTCATCCGTTCTCCGATCGTTTTGCGATGGGCTCCTCTTAAGCTGAAAAATCGAATACCCTGACATTCTTACGAATTTTCATTCCAAATTACCGCATCCCCCCATTCTCCGATAATGATTTTATCCCCCCGCCGTCTAGGAAGCAAGAATACGCCTCCTTCTAAAACGATTTAACGAAAACGCCAATGGCCTTGCCAAGCCTGGAATGATGAAATCGTTGAATCATAATATCCCATTCAATTCCACCGACGATGTTTAGAACCAAGAAAGGAATCCCGCATTGAATCCCACTCCCAAAACCATCGCCGTCTATGGCAGCTCGGCCATTTCCCAAGACTCTCCGGAAGCGGAACGCGCCCGCCTTATGGGCCAGCGGTTGGCGGAGGCGGGCTTTCATATTTGCAACGGCGGCTATATGGGCGCGATGGAAGCGTGCAGCCTAGGCGCACGAGAAGCGGGCGGCGAAGTTATCGGCGTTACCTGCCGTTCTTTCTCCAAACGATCCCCCAATCCCTACCTGACTCAAGAAATCCTTACCGAAGACCTGCCGGACCGCATATCCACCCTGATGCGGATTGCGGACGCTTACGTAATCCTAGACGGCAACATCGGCACTCTCGCCGAGTTGTTTCTCGCCTGGAACGTCGTGGCTATGGGGTCGCAAAAACCGATCGTCATCGTAGGGGAAGCCATGCGCCAAGCCGTTTACGCCATGCAGCAATTTACGGAAGTATCCGAAAAACAGATTTCCCTATTGTCTTTCGCTTCCGGCGTCGAAGAGACAGTGGAAATTCTCCGGCAAAAATTAAACCATTAAACTCGTTGGTTCCTCGATTCTTTTCCCATTTCCAACATAAGCGCGATCACGTCCCAGCCGCGCACCCACTGGAATGATAGTCCTTACCTTCTTCGATATTTGCACTATAATTGATAAAAATTCTTTGTCCGCTTTTTTTTTATTATTCCAAATTTCATAATTTTAGAATTGCAACCTTTGGAGAAAGCGATTAAAGCGAAACCCGCCAATACTGCAAACCTGGAATGCCAAATTCCGTTGATTCATAATCTCACTAAAATCTGGTTATCATGAAATGAGTCAAGAAAAACATCGGAGAATTCGTCTCCCAATTCGATTGTTGTTAATAACAATTTATATTTATCAATTAATGGATTTATATAAATACAATTGTTAAGTAGATGGATTGGAAATGAATCGCGTTGGATTCCACACTGATTTAATATCGGATGTTTACGTCTTAGTAATTATTCTTGCCGCCATAAGGCAAAAGGGGGAGAAAAATGATTGGGATCGGCGCGAGCAACAATCCCCAGTCGGATGAAGCTGGCCGTGAAGCGGCGCAAATGGCCAACAATATGCTATCCCCAAAGGATTCGCCCGGCTGGGGTTTGGCTTTTTGCGGAGGACGGCACAATCCTCAATCCCTATTTCAAAGTATGCGCGCCTGCCTCGGCGGAGTGGAGATTGTAGGCGGAGCCGCCGCCGGAACGATTACGCATTATGGAATAGGATACAGCGGATGCGAATGCGACGTCGCTCTCTTCCCCGCTTCCATGCCGAAGCCCGCTGTTGTGGCGGCGAGCGGTCTTGAGAAAGGGGAATGGAAGGCTGGCCGCGAACTCGGCGCTCAAATAGGCGAAATCGCCAACGAAGGAGATACCATATTCCTCTTTTACGATTCCCTGCAATCCTCCCCGCCGCCTGTTTTGAATGTTGGCAGCCGGTTGCTGGATGGAATCTATGCGGAACTGCCGGATAAATCTCTCACGTTGGCGGGCGCTGGGATGATCGGCGATATTCATCTTAGCGGCAGTTTCGTCTTTGATGGACGCCAAAGCGCAAAAGGCGAAGCCGTCGCCATGGTGCTCCCTTCCGTTTTGAAAAGCCGCATCGGCATCATGCACGGCTGCCTTCCCCTTAGTTCTTTTTTGGAAATTACGAAAATCGATGGAGCCACCCTCTACGAATTCAACGGCCGCCCGGCGCTCGACGTAATCCAGGATATGTTTGGCCATCAAAGGCTTGATGTGAATTCCTTGCCGCTCTTTCTCACTCTCGGCGAAAAACACGGCGATCCTTACGCCGACTACGACGAATCCTCCTACGTCAACCGGCTAATCCTTTCCGCTGATCCCCAAGATGGATCCTTGACGCTTTTCGAAGCGGACTTCCATAAAGGAGCAAGAGTCCAAATCATGACTAGAGACAATCAAACGATGTTGGAATCCGTCCAAAAGCGCTCCCGGGAACTGATCGCTTCCCTTGACGGCAAAAATCCGGTTTTGGCTTTTTATATCGATTGCGCCGGCCGCACCCGCGCTTTCAGCGGCGCCGATAAGGAGGAAGCCAAGATTCTGCAAGAAACTTTGGGCCCCGAAATCCCATTGCTTGGTTTTTACTCGGGAGTAGAAATTGCGCCTCTCTTGGGACGAAGCCGTCCCCTCGACTGGACCGGCGTTCTTACTTTATTGACGTTGGAGGAGACATTGTGAATACCGTCGAACAAGAACGGGACTTTTATCGCCGTCAATGCGACGAATTGGGCGCGCGAATCCTGCGTCTGCAAAAAGATCAGATCGACGCCCGCCGCGACGCCCGCCGCAGCCGCACGGCGATGATTCTCACTTGCGAAACCTTCCGCCTGGCGAACCTCCGCGTCTCTATGGATGAAATCGGCAAACGTTTTCTGCAGATTTTTCTGGACGCCATGAACGCCGATTCCGCCGCCATTATGGAATATATTCCCCAAGACAATCGTTTCGCCGCCCGCTGCTCTTTGGGATTTTCTTGGCCGGCAAGCCATTTTTCTCCACCCATCCCGCCTTGCGAATTCTGTTTCGCCAATTCCGCAAGCCAGGAACATCCCTTCGCCGCATGGCTGCGCCAAATTATCCAAACGCCTTATCTGATATGGAGTTTCAATCCCCGTTCCGGATTCGCGCTGCTGGCCGGCAACGCCGCCGAGGACCAACACCTCCATCGGCCCTTCGAAGCTAACGACCGCGAAATCGTCGAAGGCGCGCTCAACGTTTTCATCGACCTCGCCGCGCGCATCCACGCCGAAAGGGCGTTGAAGAAAGCCCGCGACGAAATGGAAAGCCGCGTAGCGGAACGCACCGCCGATCTGCTGCGGGTGAACCAACTGATGGAAGCGGAAATCGCCGAGCGCAAGCGAGCCGAAGCCGCTCTCTTAAGTTCCAAATGGCAATATCGCGCCACGATCGACGCGATGGGCGATGCGATCCATGTCATTGACGCCGATTATCGGATACTTCTCGCCAATTCGACCATGCTGCAATGGAACGAGAAACTGGGCTTGGAAAAAGATATCATCGGCCGAACGGTTTTCGATATTTTCCCCTTTTTGCCGAATCGAGTCCGCGAGGAATATCAACGCGTATTCGAATCCGGAAAACCTCTCTCTACCGAAGAAACAACGAGACTCGATCGCAAAGAAATGATTACGGAAACGCGAAAAATTCCGATTCAAGAGGAGGGAAAAGTTACTCGCATCGTTACCGTCATTCGCGATATCACTGAAAAGAAAAAACTCGAAGGACGGTTGCTTCAAGCCCAGAAAATGGAAGCCGTCGGTCAACTCGCGGGCGGCGTCGCTCATGATTTCAACAATCTCCTCACGATCATCATCGGGAACGTGGCTCTGGCGGAAAAAAAAGCCTCCGCGGAAATCCATAGAAATCTCGTCAGCGCCTCTCAAGCGGCGTCCCGCGCCGAAAAACTCGTCCAGCAACTCCTGGCTTTCAGCCGGAAATCGCAAATAGAACTTAAACCTATCGCGCTGAATTCCATTATCGAAGAAGTCTATCGCCTCATGCGTGAAACGATCGACCGCCGCATTGAAATCGCTATTCAAACCGATAAATCGCTCCCCAAGGTTCTCGCCGATGGAACGCAGATGCATTCCACTTTCATGAATCTCTGTCTCAACGCCCGCGACGCCTTCGACGAATATCTTCACGATCCCGCCGCGTTTCGGCGGCCAGTGGATCGGTTTATGATTTTATTGAAAACGGAAACTACCGTGGTGGAAAACCGCTTCTGCGAAAGACACGCCTACGCGCGCCCCGGACGATTTGTCGTCGTAAGCATATCCGACAATGGGATTGGGATGGATATCGATACCCAGCATCATATTTTTGAACCTTTTTTCACTACTAAAGAAGTGGGCAAAGGCACGGGTCTTGGTTTAGCGAGCGTGTACGGGATCGTCGAACAACACGGCGGCTGGATTGACTTTTACAGCGAATATAAGAAAGGAACGACTTTCAAATTATACCTGCCTATGGTTGAAGATGAGGAAATCGAAACGGACATCGAATACTGCGAAGAAACTCGCGGCGGATCGGAAACCATTCTCCTAGTTGACGATGAGGAAATGATACTGGATTTTGGGCGAGAAATACTCGAGGAATACGGTTATACCGTTCTTCTAGCCGCCGATGGCGAGGAAGCGACGAATATTTTTCTCCAGAAATCGGATCGCATCGACCTCTTGATTCTCGATCTGTCAATGCCCCGTCTCTCAGGCCGCGAAATGTTGGAACGGCTTCAACTAGCGCTTCAAGGAAAAAAGGTAATCGTCAGCAGCGGCTACGCCGAAGAATTTCAAAGAGAAATGCTAACTCATCTGGGCGCCGCCGATTTCATAGCGAAACCTTATCAGCCCACTAGTTTAGCCCAAAAGGTGCGCCAGGTTCTCGATAAAGTTTGATGAGTACGCTTCTTTGAGAAACGCCCTCGCCCTCCGGAAGCGGGCTAGAACGAGGGAACGGATACTCAATGGCTTGGCGTCTATTCTAATCCGATTTTGCTCTTACGAGATTCCTCTCAACGATCCTACTGAAGGCCGAGTTTTAATTTGACCGTTCTCTCTTCGCCGCTGCGCTTCAGATTAAGTTCGATCTCTTCGCCGGGCGACTTGCTTTCCAATAGGCGAAGAAGATCGTCGCTGGTTTGAATTTTTTCTCCATTTAGCCCGATAATTACATCGCCGATATAGATATCTCCAGTCTCCGATTCCTGAACTCCGGTTAGACCAGCGTCCGCCGCCGGCGAATTCGGAGATACGCTTTGCACGACGGCGCCTTCCAACTTCCATTTTCGGGCGAGAGAATCCCGCAACAGCACCACGCCGATCATCGGCTTGGGAACTTTTCCCGTGGAGATAAGATGGGGAACAACGCGGTTGACGGCGTCGATAGGAACGGCGAAACCGATTCCGGCGCTGGAGCCGGATGGACTGACGATAGCCGTATTCACGCCGATGACCCGCCCGAACGAATCGATCAACGGTCCGCCGGAATTGCCGGGATTGATGGCGGCGTCAGTTTGGATGACGTCATGAATAGTCTTGTCGCCAAGCGACTTAATCGTGCGCCCTAACGCGCTGATGACGCCGGTCGTAAGCGTGGAATCGAGACCGAAGGGATTGCCGATCGCCAAGACCTTTTGCCCCACTTGCAAGTCTTTCGAAGCGCCGATCATCACCGGCGTCAATTGGTTGGAAAGCGCCTGAATGCGCACGACGGCCAGGTCGTAATCGGGATCCACGCCGACCAGAGAGGCGGGAAACGCCGTCTGATCTTGCAGCGATACAATAATCGAATCGGCGTTCTGCACGACGTGAAAATTAGTAACGATATGGCCTTTGTCGTCCCAAACGAATCCAGAACCGCTTCCTTGGGGAATTTCAAATGTGTTGAAAAAGAAACGGTCGCGCCGAATCGCCGTATTGGTGATATACGCCACCGACGGGGAGACGCGCTTGAAGACTTCGATCGTCGCCCGCTCGTCCACTCCCAATTCACCCGGCGCTGGAACGACGGGCAGCGGCGTCGCCGACGGACGCATAAAAGGACGCATCAAGGGATTGGGGATGGTCAATAAATTCAATAACGTCACGAAGAAGGCAAGAACGACCAAAACCAACACCAATCGCAGCGTCTTGGGACTAATCGAATCCATAGCGTCCTCGATCAATTGACGAACTACACGATTAAGCCGCACCGGCAAAGGCGGCGAATCGGCCCTTGTCGGTCATTGACCGTCTCGCGCGCCGCCTTTGCCGGTGTCGGCTTCAACCGCTTGTTCGGCGGCCGCGAGTTCTGGCGGATCGTAAATCAAGCGATCTCGGAATTGCTTCTGATACCGCATGAGATAAGCCACAAGTTTCGCCGGATCGTGATCGCAACTGGCCGAGATGCTATGGCGGATTTCGCGGATTTCATCGATGACTGGGTCAGGCATTGTTGAATTCATGATCGACTCCAAGTAATTCCAGCGGCGTAACAAGAGCGGGAACAAACAGACCAAGCACGGTGTTGACCCTGCGAATGTGCCCGAATTTGTTCGCGTTGGCAAGATGCGCACAGTTCCAAGTGACCAAGAAATCGCATTTGTGAAAAGACGCGACAGCCAAATGAAGGGCGTCCCCCGCGGGGTCCGCTGGCATGACTTTCTGTTGCACATAGGTCGTCGCGATGTCTGTGATCGCCGGTTCGATCGGCAACAACGGCAAGTCTCGAACCAACGACAAGCGCTCGGCACTTCGTTCGGGGACGCCCGCCGACAGTTCATTGATGACCGCTGGACTGGTTACCAAATCGTACTTGGCTGGCGCAGTGTTCCACCACAGCCGAGTCCAATCCCGCCGTGCGACAACATCCGGAGTGGTTCGCAATTCGTGGTAGAAGCTCGGAATCGAAGTTTCGACGTACACACGTGGCTTCTGCATCATTTCAGGATACCATTTGCGGCCAATTATCGAAAGACGCCGCGTTCAACGGGACGCTTCATAGGCGGAATACAAATGGATAATCCAGCCCAGCAAAACAACCCAAAGGCAAGCGGCCACAACGAAGTCGCCGATCGCCCGCCCGATGCGGCCAAGGAGCAATTGCCCAAGCCCTGGGATGAACAGCGACAGCATCGCTGGAACAAAGCCACCCTTCGATCCGCCACCGCCGCGATTGTCGATGTAGATATCGCCCATCTGGTCGTTCCTCCTGATGTTGCCGAGGAATGCGACGACGCGTGATCGCGCCGCCGAACATTATTTTATGAAATAATTATCAATAGTCTTATTTAACGATTCGCCTTTTTGACGACTTGCAAAGCGAAGGCGGGTTTGTTCGTTATGATTCCATCGGCTCCGGCATCGATGAACTTTTGCATCGTTTCTTCATCGTCGATGGTCCAGACCCACACTTTGAAGCCTTCCTTATGCGCTTTTTCGATATCCTTTGGATCGCTTTTGTTGTTGGCGCCGATGATATCCGCTCCCAAATCCTTCGCCCGCCAAATATAGGTGTTGGAAAGGCTATCCGTCAGGTAAAGCGTCTTCGCCGCCGGTTCCAGTTTTTTGGCGCGATAGACGGTCAACTCGTCGAAGCTGGCGATGACATGATTGTCCAACTCTCCCCGGCGGCGCAACAGATCGACGACGGCGTCTTCTAGAAGCAGTTGTTTGCATTCGATCATGATCCCAACGCCCGTTCCCTTCACGGCTTCTAATACTTCCTCGAACCGGGGAATTTTTTCTCCCTTATATTTTTCGCCGAAAACCTTGCTATAACCGGCGTCGAGTTTTCTCAACTCGGTGAATGTTTGTTCCCTAATCATTCCAGGGACGCTGGTCGTCCGAAACGCATCGTCGTCATGGCTGACGATTAAGACGCCGTCTTTCGACCGGTGCAGATCGAGTTCCACATAGGAAGGAGCGGGCTTTAAACTCGCTGCGCTGCGAAAGGAAGAGAGGGTGTTTTCCGGCGCCTCGCTGCTGTTCCCGCGATGAGCGATGACGATCGTTTCCCCTTGGGCGTTTTGAATGATTGCCGAAATAGAAGCCATGAAAACAACCAGAGAAAGCAAGGCAATTTTTCCTGCGCTTGAAGACATCCTTTTTTTATTCGTCATTATAATCGAACTCTCCTTCAATCCCAAACAAACATAGGATTATTTGATTTCAAAAAAAGACGTTTGATTTATTTACTTTACGCTAAGGCAGCTTTTTCACCCGCAAGGCAAAGACATCGCGATAAGTTAATTGTTGATTTCTCTTCCCAGTCTCCCAGTCTTCCAGTCCCCCCTCTCTCTTCAACGCTCTTTCTTTTTCGCGAAGGCCATGCGTTTGCTGCTGTCTCCGTTATCAATAACTTGGATTTTTTCCGTTATCTCTTGAAAAACTTCCTGGAAAAATTGCTGATGGTCAAGGTAGTCTTTCATGATGGGGAGAATTTTATCCCATAATTTCATGGATTTCGCCAGATCGTCTTGAGAGGCGGGCGTTTTTTGAGAAAGTAGATTTTGTTTTTCGCCTAATCCGTGATATTGCTTCAAGAATCCCGCATAATCCTGGGCGATGCTTTTTTCGGCGGATTTTGCAGACTCCTGAGCCGCGAGCCTCGTCATCGTCTTTTGAAGCGAAGCAATATGAGTATGTTGAAGTTTCCAGCGCAACTGGTAAATGCGCCATAATTCCCGCTGCATATCCGCGCGGCCATGACGCGCCGATTCCAGGTAAGGTTCCAGCGATTTGCGCCGGATTTCGTATTTTCTCAACGTCTCGCCATGAATCCCCCGTAACTGAGCCAGTTTTTCGTTATCCCCCTTTTCCTGAGCCTCGCGCATCACTTTAAGGACATTTTCCGCTTGCTCGAATAGCGGATCGCCGCTCTTTGTCCGATCGATTTGGCTTTCGACATTCGTCAGTTCGTCTTTAAGGGTGGTGGAACGTTGTTGGATTTTGGAAGTGGAAGCCAGGTGGTCGACCCGTTCCAGAGAATTCAAAATGTTATCCTTGGCGAGGCGATTAACCAATTCGATGGTTTGATTGATTTCGACGAAGATTTTACCGATTAGACTGTCTTCGCCATCGCGCAAAGAACGGACGATTTTTTTGGGACCGCTCAGTTCCCGTTGCCTCTCCAATTGTTCGTAAGCTTCCTGTCTTTTGATCCAACCGATTTTTCCATTGGCGTAGCGAGCGATCAGTTCGTCGGGACTGACTCCCATTTCCGCCGCTTTCGATTCGGCGAGGCTTTGGCGGAAATTTTTCAATAGTTTGTTTTTTTCCGAAGCGGAAAAATCGCTCATGCTTTTATGCCCTCATCTTCAAACTCGTTGGATCGATAACGCCATCGTCCCCTTGCGCCTCAATGGCCAATTCCTCTTAACGCCATTGGATTGATTCGCTGCCATTTATATCGACAATATCCCCTCCTCGAAAAGTATAGCACCATAAAGATTCAAAGTATAATAAACGATGCGTGTTTTCCTAACTGTAGAAGTCTCTTGCGTCCTCAAAAACCTTGATCCGTCAACTTACCCATTTTCCGCAAAAACAAAATAAACGCCTTCAGAATATCCTGATCGAATTCGCGCTTCATCTCTTTCATCATCAAATTCAAGGCGTTGAATGGCGGCATTCCATCCTTGTAGGAACGGCGGGAAGTCAAAGCGTCGTATACATCGACGACTTTGCAGATGCGCGTGGTTAAGGGTATCTGTTCGTGCTTCATTTTGGCGGGGTATCCGCTTCCATCCGCCGATTCGTGATGGTGAAGGGATATCAAGCGCGATTCGCTGGACAACGAATCGTCCGCTTCCAGCCGGTCGAATCCCTTGACGGGATGGCTGCGCATGACCTCCCATTCGTCCTTGTTGAGAGGTCCGCGTTTATTGGTCAATTCGTTAGGAATGTCGCACTTGCCTACGTCGTGAAGCAAAAGGCCGCGGCTCAAATCATGCAAATCCGCCGAAGCAGCGCCGGGCGTCAAATCCATATACAATCCCAAGCTAAGCACGCAAACGTTCATGCTATGGCTATAGGTGTAGTAGTCGTAAGAGCGCAATAGGTTCAACTCCAAAATCGACTTCGAATCGCCAACAACCAGCCGGGCCATGGAATCGCTGATATTCTTCGCCGTCGCCACGAACATTTTCATATCCGGCGGCGAATCGAACAAACTTTGCATTACCGTTGACGCAATCGCATGGAATTTTTGAGTTTTTTCCTTGACCGGCAGGTTAGGATCGTCCACGATGGCGGAAAGGTCTTGGGAAAGATATTCGTTCAATTCGTAAGAACTAGTCTTCGGTACGAATACCGGTTTTCTTCCGCCCTTGCTGAGCATCGCCAATTGCTCTTGTTTGATGGCGCTTTCTTCGTTTTTAAATAGGACGAACCGCTCCCTTCCCGGATGGTAAACATAAATGGGGAAGGACGCCATTTTGTCCACGCTTAAAAAACCGGGATCGACAGGGATATAGAGATGAGACTCTGGAGTAGAGGGAAGTGGAAATTCGTCGGCGTCGGAAGGACTATAATAAATCGATTTCTCGCGTTCCAAGGCGGCCAAAAGCTGTTACTCCTCAACGATTTTTTTGCGTTCGAGTAATGCGTCCAGATCAATCGCCATTCCTAATACAGTTTTTATTAGAGTGATTTACTCCTGTTACGCATTTCCATTTCATCGCCCTCTTGGGTGATCTTCACCCGCAAGACAGAGGGATTAATCAAGGGCAGAAACAACCTTGCCTTTGCCACCCTCCCTTTTAATCTCTCCCCAGCTTGGGGTGGGAATCCTCTTCGTTTGGCTATTTGCCTGCTCTATTTAAATAATCCGCTAAGGATCGAAACAGCGCATATCCCGGCCCGGGCGTCTCCCATTGATCTGGGTTTCCCGCCATCGCTCGGCGCCTTTCGCCCCATTCTCCTCCCCATACGGAGGGAACCTGGCGCAAAAAGAAAGCGCGTTCGGGATGAGGCATCAAGGCCGCGACGTTGCCTCTTTCGTTGCATAATCCCGCCAGATTGGCGTAGGAACCGTTGGGATTGACTGGCAATTCCGGCGCAATCTCTCCTTCGTCAGAACAGTATCGCCAAACCGTCATTTTCTTCTCTTCCAAAGATTGAAGCAATTCCGGATCGGCGCTGGTGAATCGGCCTTCGCCGTGAGAAACCGTTATGGGAATAATCTCGCCGCGCCGCCATCCGCGGGTAAACGGCGTCCGTTCGGGATCGACTTCGCAGCGCAGATTCACCCATCCGCAATGATGGCCGCGCCGCACGACGCGCCCCTGGCGCGTGATGTAATTATGGGCAAGCGCCATTTGCACTTCCCCCGGCATCAAACCCGGTAAAAGCCCCGTCTCCAAGAGAATCTGCGCCCCATTGCATATCCCTAGAACGGGTTTGCCCCGATCCGCTTGCACGGCTAATTCCTCAAGCAACGGTTCTTTGGCGGCGATAACGCCCGCCCGCACCCGGTCTTCATAGGAAAAGCCTCCAGGTACAATATAGGCGGCATAGGCAGCTAAGGCTTCGGCGGGACGATTCCAACGAAACGTCTCGGCTTGCAACCCTACGCGCTGAAGAGCTAATACCGTCTCCGATTCGCAATTGGATCCGGGAAACTGGAGAACGGCGACGATCGGCGATTCAACTGGCGGCATTCTATCGGTTTCTTCCTTCTATCAATTGTATAAATTCGTAGGATGAGTCGCATCGTTTGACCCATCAATGATTCTATTCCATATCGATGGATCGAAAAACGCGACCCATCCTACTTTTTTATATTATTCACGAAGCCAGGGTCAATCCGTATTCGCCGCGCCACGCCGAACGCATGGCTTCGACGGAAAGATTCATCATCGGCTTGCCCTTCGCATCGAATATCTCCAGAACTTTGCGATCAGTGACTTCGCCAATGATTAAGCCATCAAGTCCATATCGTTTGAACAAAGAAAGCAACGGCAACGTATTATCGGGATCGAATTCCAACAGCATCCCACTGGACTCCGAAAAAAGAAGGATATCTTCGCGCAAGGGAGATTTCAGAGGATCCAGGCGCAACTCCAATCCCAACTTACTCTTGGGATGAAGCGCCAACAGCATCTCCGCCGCCGATATCAGCAATCCTCCAGCAGAGATGTCATGCGCGGCGTAAACTAATCCTTGTTCGATGGCTTCAATCGTTCCATAAATGATTCCGCGTTCTATTTCGTAACGCACGATGGGAACTTGCGCGCCCATGACCGCGCCAATCGCCCGGGAATACTCCGAACCGCCCAGTTCGCGAAATCTCTCGCCGATCAACATTAGCCGATGACCCGCCTTCTTGCATTCCATCGTCACAGCTTTGGAAGCGTCATCAATCACGCCCAAACATGCGATGATGGGCGAAGGAGGAATGGAACGGCCGCTTGCCGACTGGTTGTATAAAGAGACGTTTCCGGAAACGAAGGGGATCGGCTCCTTCTCTTCGCCGGGACGATATAATTCTCTGGCCGCTTCCGAGATGCCCTTTACCCCCTCTTCCAACGCCCAAAAATCCTGCGGGACTTCCGGATTCCCGTAATTCAAGCAATCCGTTAATGCTCGCGGAACCGCTCCGATCGCCGCTACGTTACGCATCGCTTCCGCCACCGCCGCCGCTCCGCCCCAGAAGGGAGAAAATTCCCCATAAAAAGGGTTGCCGTCCACAGAGAGCGCCATTCCCGTTCGGCAGCCCTCCAAGGGGACGATCAAGGATGCGTCAGCCTCGCCGGGCCGGATAACGGCGCGGCCCTGAACTTCCGTATCGTAATGGCGATAGATGCTCTCCTTCGAAGCCATATTCGGATGGGACAACATCCGTAAAAACAGATCGCTTAGATCGCTGGGAAATTCGAAATCCGGCTCTTCCAGACGAAGGCTGGGCGCTTGCGCCTGGCGTTCATAGCGTATCCCCTCGACGACGAAATCGATGGGCAATTCCACAACTACTTCGCCCTGATGCCGGCAACGCATGATCGGCTCATGCAAAATTTTGCCGATGACTCTTGCGCCCGCGCCGGAACAGATGGAAGGAAGTTCCCAATCCTCGTTGTAAATCCGCAGTACATCCGGCGTGAATTCCGGCGGAACCACAAGCGCGTACCGCTCCTGCGTCTCCGCGCAAAGAATCACTTCCGGGGGAAGCCCCGCTTCGGAAACGTGAACGTCATCTACGTTGATTTCAATGCCGAATCCGCCGCTGGCCGCTATTTCCGAGGTGGCGCAGGCAATGCCTCCCGCTCCCAGGTCTTTCATTCCAATCTCGATCTCCCGCTCGCGGGCCAGGCGGCGAACTTCATGCGTCGCTTTGTAATGCAGCAGCACGTTCTTCAAAAACGGATCGGGAATCTGTACGGCGCCCTTGTTCTCTTCTTCGTCCTCCTGATCCAATGTTCCCGACGCGAACGACGCGCCGCCGAATCCCGAACGATCCGTCGGCTTGCCCACCAGGATCACGTCGTATCCCGCTCCGCCTTTGGGCGCGCGGCTGTGAACGATCTCCTCTTCGCGCAAAATACCGATGGCCACGACGTTGACTAGGCAGTTGTCGTCGAATCCTTCGTGATAGACGACGTCCCCGCCCAAATTGGGAACGCCCAGGGCGTTGCCGTATTTGTAAATGCCTTCCACGACGCCGCTGGCGATGGCGCGAGTTCTTTCCGCATATTTCCCCTTAGGATCGCCGAAGCGAAGCGGATCGGCTACGCCGATCACTGAAGCGCCCATGCAGTCCACATCGCGCACGATGCCGCCGATGCCCGTCGCCGCGCCTTCGAAAGGCAGAACCTGCGAGGGATGATTGTGGCTTTCGTGAGCGAAGACGATGCCGTAGCGCCCGCCCTCATGTTCGGCGAAAAAGACGATCCCGGCGTCTTCTTCCGGCCCTTGGATCACATGGCGCCCCGTCGTCGGGAGATATTTCTTCAATAGTCTTTTGCTGCTTTTATAGGAGCAATGCTCGCTCCACTCGATATCGAAAACGAACAATTCGGCCATCGTAGGCGCCCGCCCCAGTCTTTGCCGAATGCTTTGCGCCTCCTCCGGCGTCAAAGCCAACCCTCTCTGGGAAAGTTCTCTCTTCAACGCTTCCCGATCCGAATATTTATCGTCTGGAATGGGTTGATTCATTCAAATATCCTTCTCTATTCGATAGGCTTTGAGAAAAACCGATGGGTCGAAAAACGCAACCCATCTTACTTATCTGATGGGTCAAAAAACGTGACCCATCCTACTTCTCTATAACTAATCACTGATCGCTATTCACTGTTTATTAGGATAATCCGGCTGGAGAGAACGTTTAGAAATCGTCGTCGATGCGGGTTGGAATGTCCATCAGCGAGCGGCCGTTCAAAAAGCTGTTCTCCATCATCTCCGTCGATGATCTCATGCGGATATTGGCCAGAAGCCCTACGCCAATCATATTGCACAACATAAACGATCCGCCGTAGGAAATAAACGTGAGAGGCAAGCCCGTAACAGGCAATAATCCTGTCACCATCCCGATATTAACCAAAATATGCGTAAAGAAAATGGCGATGACTCCCGTCGCCGTCAGGCTTCCCTGCATGGTTCTCGATCCCATCGCCGTATCCAGCCCGCGCAAGAGCAAGAGCAAAAACACCCCGATGATAATGATCCCGCCCAAAAATCCCACCTGCTCTCCCATAACGGAAAAAACGAAATCGTGCTTGTATTCGGGCAGAAATCCATATTGGCTTTGCGTTCCGCGCCCTAATCCCTTGCCCCAAAATCCCCCCGATCCTAAAGCGATCTTGGATTGATAAATGTTGTGATTCGTATCTTTGATATCGAATTCGGGATTCCAATATCCAATCAATCGGCTTTTAGCATGGTTGGGAAAATGATCCCATAGTTCCTGTCCATACCCATAAATAAGAGCATAACTGAACAGGCTGATAAAAAAGAACGGAATCCATACGCTCCATTTCGTCCGAAAGACGAGAGCCATCAGAATCAGAAAACACATTAATCCAATCCATAAAAAAACATATAAAACATCATGGTTGATTCCGATAAAACATAATAAAGGAGAACAGAGAAACAACAAATAAGTATAAGGCATTCCGGCGACGAACATGACGATCAGGGCGATCGGAGCGAAAACCATCGCTCCTCCAATGTCTCCCTGCTTGACAGTCAATAGCGCAGGAACCCCGCTGATCAGCAAAGGCCAAAAGAGATCGAGAAAGCCGTTCCAATTGTCTTTTCGCTTGCCAAATAGCCAAACCAACATCAACGCCGTCGCTAATTTGGAGAATTCGGAAGGTTGAAATTGAGGAAGCCCTCCTATTTTAATCCAGGACCTCGCTCCTTTAATCTCCGGCGCCAGGGGAGTAAAACACAGCAAAAGGCCGAATATTCCCAAAGCGTAAAAGAAGGGCGCCCAACGAATCAAACTCCGGTAATCCACGAACAAAACCGCGATCAGGCATAAGAAACCTAAAATCACCCATCGCAGTTGAACGATCCACAAGTAAGACTCCTCTCCCCCCAACGTGGCGCCCCAGATCGCGATGACGCCCATCGCCGCCAACGCCATGGCCAAAGCGATTACGATATAATCCAGGCTAAACAAGATCTTGGAGTTCAACACGTCCGCGATAAACCTCTATCAATTTTTTCGCCAAGGGGGCGGCTACTTCGCCGCCGTGACCGGCGTCTTCCAAAAGGACCGTTATGACGATCTCCGGATTTTCGAAAGGGCCGAAGCAAACAAACCAGGCGTGATCCAACTCGCCGCCATGCTGCGCCGTTCCGGTCTTTCCCGCTACGGTAAATTTTTGATCTATAACGTAACGCCAGGGATTGTTGGGATCTTGGTCGTAGACCCGCCGTCCCGTCCCGCCTATGACGTCGTTGCATACTTCCCACATGGCTTTTTGGACGATGGAAAAGGTCCGCGAACTCGCTTCGATTGTTCCCGAAGGCGTAGACTGAATTTCCAAATCGGGTGTTTTCCCGTCCGAAAAATGGATTTTTTGCGCCACATGCGGTTGATTAAGCGTTCCTCGATTCGCCACGGCGCAGATCGCGGTGGAAATCTGAATGGGAGTCAGCAAGATATCTCCCTGGCCGATAGCTTGGTTGATCGTGAATCCCGGCACCCACTCCCGTTTGGTGGCGCGAGAGGGAAAAGGCCCCCACTGTTCGTTGGGAAGATCGATGTTGGTCTTATCGCCCAATCCGAAATCGATGGCGCAGGCGGCCATCCGGTCGATGCCAAGCCGTCTTCCCGCCATTTCGTAAAAATAGACGTCGCAGGACTTGCTTAACGCTTGGATCATGTCCACGGAACCATGCCCTTCCCTCTTATGGCAGCGCCAAGGTTTCGCCCTGCCGGGCAGTGAAAAACTGCCGGGACAATACACTCGTTCGCTGGGATCGACCTTCAAATCCTCCAAGAGGCCGAACATTTCGAAGACCTTGAATACGGAGCCGGGTTCGTATCGGGCGGAGATGGCCCGATGGACCAAAGGATGCGACGGATCTAAGAGATATTTGCCGTAGTGGGTAATAATATCGTTGGGATCGTAGCGCGGACTGGACGCGAGCGCGAGCAGCGAATTGTCCTTTACGTTCGTTACGACGATGACGCCGCGCGAGGCGCCGAGAATCGTTTCCGCCGCCAACTGCAATTTGTAATCCAACGAAAGTTGAACGTCGTTCCCGCTTATCGCCGGTTTGATCTCGATGGCGCTTCCATGCTGTATCTCCAATTTGTCGACGAAGATCTGATTGGTTCCATCCTGTCCGCGCAAGTATTCCTCGTATTGATATTCCACGCCGCTGATCCCCACCCGGTCTCTCGGCGAATATCCGGTGTATCTTTCTTCCTGGAGCTGCGTGGAATTGATATTGCCCGTATATCCCAAAACATGCCCGGCTAGATCGCCGTACCGGTAACGGCGGTTGGGCGTTTCCACGGTGAAGACCATCGCTTCCATGGGAAACTCGATCCGGCGCTCCTCGATGGCCACGTATTTGTCGAAGGGCGCGCGGCTCTCGATCAATACCCGTTTGTGCTTGTAATTGCTGTCACGCTTTTTCGTTTTGTAAGTGTTTTCCAGCGCCGCGTATGGTTTTTCAAGGATTTCCGACAGAATTTGCAGCGAACGGCTTACAGCCGGGGTAACGATGCGCTTTTCTCGCCGGTCGGTTGCAATGGAAATCCACACGTCCCAAAAACTGACGTCTTCGGCCATCGGACGTCCATGGCGGTCGAGAATCTTTCCCCGTTCGCTCGGAACCACTACCTCCCGCACGTAATTCACTTTCGCCAAATCTTCGAATTTCTCTTTTTGATAAACCTGGAGCGTCCATAGGCGAAAAACCAGCATGACGAATGCCGCGGCGACGACCGACAAGAGAAGGTGAAGCCGTTGATCCAGGCCGTCCGATTTCGGCGTCTGCGGATATTTTTCTGATTTCATCGGCTTATCGGTTTGCAAACAGGGTTTGCGGCGATTTTCGCGCTAAACTAATAGGTTTCGATCGCCAAGGAAACAGCATAAAACATACTCCGCTCACCACCGCTCCGGCGAGAATGTACCGTTGCGGCCAAGCGAGCGGCAAGGGATGCTCCATATTGGAAAGCCAAAAAATCGTTTCTCCGAAACGAACGAGAGCGGAAAGTAGAAATCCCAACAGCAGCCGGGAAATGGCGTATTGCACCCACAACAAAGGACGAAGCCGGGCGGTTATCATCGCCGCTAAAATAAAGAGAAAGGAGTGCATCCCGTAAAAATCCAAAAATGCGCCATCCCAAAAAAGTCCGCTGACTAAGGAGATGAAATACGCTTCGCCCAACGGCGCCGAAAGGGTGACGTAAAGAATAGCGAGCAATAGTAGATCGGGACTCCATTCGCGAGGCTGGATAAAAATCCGCACGGCGATATCGGCGAGATAGGCGGCTATAACGATCGCCCAAGATTTCATCATTCTTCACTCGTTCGCAGGGACGCCCCCCCGCGGGCGCCCACTGGCGATGACGTTCGCCCAATATTCATCATTCTTCACTGGAAAGCAAAGAAACCATTTCTTCCTTCAACGGCGTCTTCGTTACAACCCGCACAGATTGAACCGTATCGAATTTCATGGCCGGTTCCACGACTTTCAAGCCTTCAAGAGTGGCTTCGGAGATATATCCGGCAAGGATGCCGGCGGGAAAGACCATGCCCGTATTCGAAGTATAAACCGCCATCCCTGGCTCCGGTTTTCTCATCTCGTCGCCGGCGGGCACTAAATGTTCGTCCTTTAAAACCAGGGATTTTCCATCGACCCATCCCCGCAGAATGCCTTCGTACGATGTGCCTTCCACATAAACGCCAATGGCGCTTCCCGGATCTGTAATCGGCTGCACCTTTGCGTAGTGTTCCGTAATTCGTATAGTCCGCCCTACAATGGCTCTATCGACGCATACGGGCATGTTAATGTCCAATCCATCCAACTTTCCGCGATTGATGATGATATAGCGTGCCATCCGGTCGTCGCGCCCCGTCACGATGGCGGCGATGGAAGGAAACGAATCCTCCTCGGCCTGAAACAAGAGCGCTTTCCGGTACGCTTCGTGATTGCGCAATTTATAGCGCAAATCCAAATTCTCCTGCCGCAGCGTTTCCAACTCTTTCTTGACCGCCGCCAGTTCTTTTTGGGCGCGAAAACCGCCAAAAATATAATCGGCCCACCCGCCGAGAATATTCTTTCCTCCCTGCATGATGGAGATGGGTCCCGTCGTTACGCCGGCCAAGGGAAGAGAGGATGCGCCTCGGCCTCCCGAGGAATAATAAATCATCAATCCAAGCGAAATAACGATGAATACGATTCCCAGCGCTTTCGGATGGACGAAATTCCATTTCTTCTTTCTACCGTAGGAAGGCCGCGGATTGGAATTGAACATCGCCACGAGAATCCACTCCTTTCACGGGGATCGGTTTGGTTGGAAGGACAAGCGATCCTTCCTGCGTTAGATATTGTCCGTCGTTTGAATAACGGAGCGCAAACGATCCATTTCGTCCAACGCCTTCCCCGTCCCCATGACGACGCAGGTGAGAGGATCTTCCGCCACATGCACCGGCAGTCCTGTTTCGTCCGCTATCAACGATTCCAGGCCGCGCAAAAGCGACCCGCCTCCCGCCAGCATAATCCCCCGCTCCATGATGTCGGCGGCCAATTCCGGCGGCGTCTCTTCCAATGCGATTTTCACGACGTCCACGATGGCGCTGATCGGTTCCTGCAAGCATTCGCGTATTTCTTCCATGGTGATGCGCACGGTTTTCGGCAGACCGTTGATCAAATCGCGTCCTTTAATGTCGATGCTTTGCTCTTCTCCCACCTTCTTGGCGGATCCGATCCCGATCTTTATCATCTCCGCCGTGCGCTCGCCGATCATCAAGTTGTAGTTCTTTTTGATATGGGATATAATCGCCTCGTCCAACTCGTCGCCCGCCACGCGGATGGATCGGGAAACCACCAGGCCGGAGAGAGAAATAACCGCCACTTCCGTTGTTCCGCCGCCGATGTCCACAATCATGTTGCCGGATGCTTCCGCTACCGGCAGTCCCGCCCCAATCGCCGCCGCCATCGGCTCCTCGATCAGCATCACCTCGCGGGCGCCTGCGCTGATGGCGGAATCTTTCACGGCGCGCCGCTCCACGCTCGTGATGCCGGAGGGAACGCAGATCATGATCCTGGGATTCACCATCCGCGTTCGGTTGTGCACTTTATTAATGAAGTACCGCAGCATCGCTTCCGTCACTTCGAAATCGGCGATCACGCCGTCTTTCATCGGACGGATGGCTACTATATTTCCCGGCGTGCGGCCTAACATGTTTTTCGCTTCGCTTCCAACCGCCAAAACCTGGTTGGTACCCTTCACGATCGCCACCACGGAAGGCTCGCACAAAACGATTCCTTGCCCTTTAACGTAAACTAACGTATTCGCCGTCCCGAGATCGATCCCCAAATCCCTGGAAAAAAACCCTTTTATACGCGAAAAAAGCATCTATTGCTCTCCTAAAAATTCAGCGAATCCTTTGCTGTTTTTCGATAACGTCTTTCTTCATGCCGTACAGAAAGCCGTAGTATACAATCTTACTAGGATAAACCCTTTTGCCAAACCTATAAAACTCCCCCCGCCGCGCCAAGTTCAGGAGAATCTAACTCTCGAAAATCCCCTAAACTTGCGCCGCCGGAAATTTCCATTTAGAAATATTAAGCCTATTATGACAACCATTATAGAGAAAAAAAAGGAAAAAGATATTCTGAACGCGCTCCCGCAAGAAAAAAACCTTCCCCTAACCTCTCATCTTAGATATTTTCAAGCCACATATTATTATATTAAGTTACATTTCGAAATATTTTATAGCGTAATGTCTCGTATCAGTCAAGTTAACATCAATGATTGAAGACGCCATATATAAAATCGACCGCCGATCCCAACGAACAATTCGTATTCATCGTAATAGATGAGAACGGATCGGCAGGATTATTTCGATCAACCTTTACTGCCAATCGATCACATCTCCATAAAAACTTCGATAAAGAGACTTAAACCTTCTTGAAATTCTTGGATTGCGAACAGCGAAGAAAAAGATGCGCTTTTTCGTTACAATAGGAGGCGATTTTCAGTATACTACACAAAAGAATGGATGGGATGGATAACCAAAATGGATTTATTGACCTCGCTTTATGGATTTTCAATCACTCTTTATGTGTTTTCCTTCGGTCTTGCCGGCCTTTTCCTTCGCAATTCCATCCTTCGTTGCCGAAAAAATCCTATTACTCTGGAACGCCGCCGCAAGGGTAAATTCGCCCGCGACAGCGGCTTGTTGTTTAGCGCCTGGATATTCTTCTTTGCGGCTCTGGCCGTCATGAACGCCGCTATTTTCTTGCAAACCTACCGGATTTTTACCGTAGGCCGGCCCGTCGCCGAAATCTCGATTGCAAAAGCTCCCTCCAAGGACGGATTTATTCTCCATCTTAAGGAATTGGGAGAACCGATGAATAACAAGACCAAAGCGCTGGACGAGGACTATTTCATCCGAGGCGATTTATGGACCGTGCGGGGCAACATCGTGCGCTTCAAACCTACATTTAATTTTCTGGGGATGAAGCCGGTTTATCAGTTGACCCGCGTACAAGGCGATTTTTCCTTTATCGAAGACGAACGGGACGCCGATCAGCAAAACAAACGCACGTATTATTCTTTGATGGATCCTTCGCGCGAAAAATGGTGGCGTTGGATGATGAAATACAGCGATTCCATTCCTCTGGTCGAATTGACTTACGGTTCTTCCGTTACTCATGAAGCCAAAGAGGGGAGCCGGTACACCCTCACCGTACTCCCCTCCGGTTTCGCTTTGGAAAAACAAGAATAACGCAGAACTGTTTACTGTCCGGTTGCATTCTTCAGTAATTGTAGGGTGGGCTCAAAGCGAAGCGTAGCCCAACATTTCCTACTCATTATTGCCCGGTAACGTTCTCCAGCAAATATAATCCGGTTTTGCCCGGCGCTACCAAATCTAGATCGCCGTCGTAATCGATATCCACCGCATGAGTGTTCATTCCCATGCCGATGTTCTCGTCATAAGAAACGATGTGTTTGGTAAATTGGGGATCGGGACCCTTTTTCACGCGATACCAGAAAATGCACTGCGGCTCCATGGCGCCTGGATCGGCGCCGTTATGCCCCCGGTAGCGCTTGCCCGCCACAATATCTTTTGTCCCATCGCCATCCAAATCGACTAGAATGGGGCAATGAAGTTGAGAATAGGTTTCGTCGATAGGATGTTCGATGAATTGCCGCCGCCCGGCGCTGTCCTTCGTTTGTTCCAGCCAATACAAGCCGTAATCGTGCGCATAGCCGAAGACGATATCGGCAAGCCCGTCCTCGTTAAAATCGTCCACTAAAAAGGGAATGCCCGTATGCTCGGCGCGGAAGTTGCGGTGAAAACTCCACTGCTCGCTTTTCGGATGGAGCGGGCTTTCGTACCATCCGCTGGGCGTCAACACGTCGCTGCGGCCGTCGCCGTTCAAATCGCCGAAGCCCATGCCGTGCCCGCGTCCTTGATCGCCGAGGACGCGCCGCTCGAATCCGCTTTCGCTCTTGTCCAATCCCACGTAAGCAAAATACGTCGCGGGCAAATCCATATTGTAAAAATTGGCGAGAACATCTGTTCGCCCGTCCTTATCGATGTCGCAAGGATAGATGACTTCCGTCCCGTCGAGATCGTTGGCGATAACATGCTCTTTCCACAACGCCGCTGATTCCGGATTTCCGGGATTCTCGTACCACGCCATTTTGGGAATGAACCACCCGCCGGAAATAACGTCCATCCAGCCGTCGCGGTTGACATCCAAAGCGATCTCGCCGTAATTGTTCATGTATTCGCCGCTGACGATCACTTCGCGCAGTTCGTGCGGCGTCCAGTCAGGGGCCTGATACCAGCGCGGACCGCAAGTAATGTCGAGCCGCCCATCGCGGTTGATATCCGTAACCGTGCACCCTTCGCTTAATAGAGAATCGATCTGATGCGTCTTGAATTGCAATGGAGATTGCAGGCAGCGGTATTGCGGCTTCAAATCCTTAATGCGAATATTGCGGAACTGAACGACCTGATCCTTTAACGCCGCGCCGCCGTGCACTTGCAACCCGATCCTTCCTTCCAGGGAGTTCGTCATATTCCGCGCGTCCAGCACCTTCTGCTTGTTCACGTAAACAACGATATGATCCTTCACGCAAGCGATGTGCATCTCGTTCCAATTCGGCCCCTGCATTTTTATATTGGCGGCTAGGTGGCGGAAAAGGCTTCCCGTTGGGAATTCTTCGTCCACATCGCTGATCTGCACTTCATAGCCATATTGTGATGGGCGGCCTTCCGCGCTTTTGGGCATGCGGATGCCGACGCCGCTATTGCAGTTGGACGTCATTTTAAATTCCAACTGCAGAATGAAATCGTCCCAAGTATTCTCGGTAAACAACCATGAATCGCCGCCTTTCGCTGGATCCTGCCGTCCGGTCAGAACGCCCCGTTCGACATTCCAAAGCCCTTCCCATTGCATCTTCCAGCCGCTCAAATCGCGCCCGTTAAATAGGCTGACGTAACCCGCCCGGTCGGGATATTGCGCCAAAGCGGAATCTGCGCCCATCCATCCCGCCAAGCAGACGGTCAACAATAGTATTCTCCCGAAAATTCTTCGCTTCCTCACCATATTGCTCCTTTCGCGTGTAGAAATGAAAATGCCTTTCTATCCTACCGCATCCCCAAGCGTTGGAATAGACCCTAAGACGGAGCGGAAGGACAAAGAAAGCGCCGATGTTTTTATGGTAATTTTTAAGGAAAGGATTTATAATAATTAGTAAATCCAAAGAAGCTGGAATCGGGTGAATTATCATGTCTATTCAAACGCTCAAACGGCTTTTCACAATCGAGGAATATTATCAAATGGGACGTTCGGGCATTTTTACCGAAGACGATCATGTAGAACTCATCGAAGGAGAGATCATCCAAATGACGCCGATTGGAAATCCTCACGCCGGATGCGTAAAATGGTTGATTCAATTTTTCCGCCGCCGTATTGGCGAAGAATTCATTATCGGTGCGCAGGATCCCTTGCGTTTAAGCGTCTATTCCGAACCGCAGCCGGATGTCGTCTTACTAAAACCTAGACTGGATTACTACCGCAACGCGCATCCCGTTCCTGACGACGTGTTTCTGTTGATTGAAGTCGCGGACTCGTCTCTTGGCTATGATAAGAACTTGAAAATCCCGCTTTACGCCAAACATAATATAATCGAATGTTGGCTAGTGAATCTTCAAGATAAAAACATCGAGGTTTACCGCCAACCTTCCGAAAACGGCTATCGGCAAATTCTCACGTTAGCGCCGGATCAAACTTTATCGCCCCAAGCTTTTCCCGATATTCTTGTGAAAGCGGGCGATATTTTGGGAATATAATTACTGGATTTCTTCTATTTGAAATCGATGCAACCATGCGTAAACGAAGATAACCAAAGAAAACTGGGGTAAGTCCCATGACTGTATCAACGCTTAAACGGCTCTTCACTATCGAGGAATATTACCAAATGGGACGTTCTGGCATTTTTACCGAGGACGACCATGTGGAACTCATCGAAGGAGAAATCGTCCAAATGACGCCGATAGGAAATCCTCATGCTGGATGCGTGAGATGGTTAAATCGATTCTTTCATCGTCTTCTTGACGATAGATTTATCATTGATGCCCAAAATCCCCTGCGATTAAGCGTCTATTCCGAACCGCAGCCGGATGTCGTTTTGCTGAAACCAACGCCGGATTGCTACCGCAGCGCGCATCCCGTTCCCGACGACGTGTTCCTGCTCATCGAAGTCGCCGACTCTTCTCTCGGCTACGACAAGAACGTAAAAATCCCGCTTTATGCGAAACATCGTATTGTGGAATGTTGGCTAGTGAATATTCAAGATAACAACATCGAGGTTTACCGCCAACCATCCGAAAATAGCTATCGGCAAATCCGAATCATGACGCCAGATCAAACTATATCGCCCCAAGCCTTCCCCGATATTTCTCTAAGAGCGGGAGATATTTTGGGAATTTGACTTTTCGATTTCTGCTATTGACTCATACTTAAGCAAAAAAAGGTAGATGGATTGCGCCGTCCGATCCATCCATTACTCTCGCCAATAAAAAAGGATGGATCAAAATTCACGACCCATCCATTTTTCCAAGCTCGACCCCGCTTATTCTAAAAAAACTCTCCTTGGTATGGGATTTCATTCATCATTCACCCAAAAATCCTGTCCCGCTCCCGCTGGTTGTATTCCAGCTTATCCTCCAACGTCATCTTGGAGAAATCCGGCTCCGTCTCGCCTGCCATGCGCGGCTTGATTGCGGCTTTCGCCGGTTCCGGACGATACGGCGCAGCCGCCGCTGGAGCGGATTGCGTTCGCAAAGGATTGGCGGCAATGCTCACGGTCGAACCACCCGCATAGCTCATGCTGACGTCGGTGATCTTCATATCGTCTTCCAAACTGCGGATGGGCCGAATCCCCATCTCTTTCAAAACGGCGTGATAGGCTTTTACGCCTTCTTCCGCCGAAATCTCGCCGTCTACGATCATACGCAGAAACTTGATGAATACGAGTTGGTCTTCCGCATTGTTGATCTTCCGTCCAAAAAGCGCCACGCGCCCGCCGTATTTCTGCGTATCGGCGATCAGTTTGAAAGCGTCGTAGGTCGTTCCGGCGGAACCGCCGAGAATACCGACAATGATGCTCGAATCGTAAGAAACCAATTCCTCCAACGATTTCGGACCGTGATAAACCATTTTGAGAAAAAGCGGCCGCCCCTTCAACGTTACGCCCGCCAGAGAACGCACGATGGCGTCGTTGACGAAATCGCCTATCTTCTCCAGCGGCACGGTTCCGGGGATATTCGGATCGAAGACTTCGAGAAAATACCGGAAATTCTTCGCTTCCGCTTCCAGACGGAAATTCTTGAACGCTTCCAACGAAGCCACGTCGCGCTCCAGGTCGTTATTGAAGGTCATGGAATATAACCCCAGATTCGTTCCCAAATGCCGTTCCTCCGGCCCGCATTCCATCTTGCCGCATTGCAAATGATCGATGGTGGCAGTGCGGAACGGACGCGACGCCATCGAAGCGTAGGAACTGCCCCGAAACGTATGGATATCCGTTGTATCGTTGACGCGCCCGGCGGGCGTTACGCGGGAATTGTCGAACAAGCGTTCCTGGATCGTCAACACCTCGTTGCTGCTGGCCGACATCAGCATAATGTCCACAATCCCCTGCCGCACCACCTGCCGCATCATATCGCGGTATTCGTGAATATTGCGGAATTTTACTTCCCCGTGATGGTATTCCGGCGAAACCGGCCCGCACGAGCGCACCCCCCGCGCCATATCGGCGTCCTTGGCGTCGCATATAATAAAAGCCCTGCTGTTGGGATTGGCGCGGATTTCCGCGATCTTCTTGTCTAAAGATTTCTCAACCATCGTCCTGTTTGTTCCTCATGCTGTAGAATGTTATTTTGAATAGATTTTTTCCATCGAATAGCAATAGACTAGGCGAATTTCCTCCAAAGTCAACTTTTCGAATCGGCATCCCCTTGGTTTTGACCGCTCGGCGACGGTTGGGCGCCGCTTGGCGCCGGCGCTGGGCTGGAAGGCTTTGGAGAAAACGGCAGAATCGACTCTGAAGGTCTAGGCGTAGTTGGTCCTGGATTTACTCCTCCTTTTTGTATAGAACCTTCGCCAAGAAAGTTAAAAATGGAAAACTTTTTCTTAGACATGATCTTTATTCTCCTTATTAACGAATCTTTCTTATTCTACTGTATTATAGGCAATTCAAGAAACTCGATTATCATTTTCTCTTTTGCCTTAGGAAGGTATATCGCGGGAATATCCCCAATTTTTACACCTGAGGAATTCACATATAGTTGAACTTTAGTCAAAAATAATTCATCCTTTTCCGCGCCTGTTGAAAAAGCGAATACCCATCCATAATAGGCCCGATCATGTTCAAAATCTCGTACAACCACCCAAGAATAAAGTCCTCTATTCATAATATGAGAAAAAGCATCCACGTCTCCATGCTTTCTCGTCGCCCCGATCCGCCGGGCAAATCTATGAAGCCATTCATAAGTATACGCATACGTAAATAGAAATCCCAAAAACACCGAAAGAATGGATACCCTCAAAATTTCCCCAAAACTGATTTTCGCGCTTCGATCCGAAATCGAATTTAGTAAATGAAAGGGAAAATTATCTTCGCCTGTTATCCAATTGGCGATAGTAAGGAAAATATAGTAGACGAAATAACAGAAGAAACCGTAGAGAAAGGAATAGAGAACGATATCGTAACCTTTATGTTCTTTATGCTCGGTCAATTCGTCCGTAATTTTATAGATGACGATTCCCGGCAGAAAAATCACCATAATATGTAGAGTGAATTCCGAAAGCGTAGACATTAATAAGAATTCTCCCCAAAAATTGCTAATGATTTCGATTCAAATAACCGTCTCGCTCAACGGTGCAATATACCCGCCCCATCCAGCGCCAGACAAGGTTTGCGCTGCTCCTCTTATCGGTTCGCAACGAGCGGCGCCAATCGACGCAACAATTCTTCCGCCAGTTCCTTTACCGGCTTTCTTCCGTCCAAAACGACATCCGCTTCCAATTTATAAGGCGCAACGTATTTTTCGTACATAGGCCGCACCGTTTCCAGATATTGCCGGGCGATGGATTCGATATCCCTTCCGCGTTCGGCGATGTCGCGCCGGATGCGCCTGAGCAATCTAATGTCATCCGGCGCATCGCAATAGGCCGCCAAATCCAACCGCGCGCGAATTTCAGCGAAAGCGAACAACAGCGCCCCCTCGGCGAGAATCAAATCGCCTGGCGCCAACCGCTCTTCGCCTCGGCGCGCATGGATCGCAAAATCGTAAACTGGCGCGAAAATCTCATACCCCTCGGAGAGAAGCGAGAGATGCTTCAAAAAAAGTTCCCCATCCACCGCTTCGGGACAATCGAAATTCATCCGTCCTCTTTCCTCTTTGGACAAAGGGGAAAGATCGCGGTAATACCGGTCCATACCGATGACGCAGATGGGATAAGGCGCCCGCTCCCGTAAACGCTTGGCCAAAACGCTTTTTCCGCCGCCGCTCCCCCCGCAAAGGCCGGCGACCGGAATTCGAACCTCTTTTTTCGAAGGAGGAATAATCATCCCAAGATGGATTCGCCGCCGCTGCGCGCGAAGAATTTTACGAGATGCAATCGGTTGCCCGCTTGAGGATCGTGGACGTAATGAACTTCATCCATTAAGGTTTTGATGATCTGCAACCCATATCCTCTTGTCCTCGTACGGTCGGAGGAGGGACAAAGAGGAAGAGCCTCGGCGAAATTTCGCGAAAAATCCTTACCGTTGTCATGAATGGTGATGCGGAAATGGTCATTCTTGATTTCGACGTCGATCCGCACTTTCGTTCGCGGATGCTCCCCCTCTACTTCGCGGATTGCTTCGATGGAATTGGCGCAGGCTTCGTCCAAGCACATTTCCAGTTGAACGGCCTCTTCCGCCGCAAGGTTCAAATGCTTGGCTAGGCAGTTAGCGAAACTGCGCACCAGCGCCAAATATTGGAGATGCGCGGAAATTTCGATCGAAATATCCGCATTCCGCTCAATGGAAGCTCCCATCTTCCGCCAACCTCCCCGCTTATTCGGCTGCGTTCGCCGATGAACGCCTTTGAAACGATGATAACCTTAGCCGCCATGAGAACAATATCCAAAGCGGTTGGAACGGAACCGTTTCCCTAATAGCTGTCTTCCACCGGCGTTTTTTCGTCGTCGGCAGCCGCTTTGATATCGTTCTCTAAGGCTTTTGCAGCCGCTTCTACATCCAGATAAATGCGAATCAATCGCGAAAATCCTAAAATATCGAACAGTTGCTGGATCTTGGACGATAAATTTGCCAATTTCAAATCGCCGCCGCGGCTCCGGATCTCTTGGAGCATCCCCATCAAAACGCCCAGTCCCGCGCTGCTGATGTATTCCAACTTGCCCAAATCTACAATAATCCAATTCGCTCCGTTGTCGATCAGTTTTTGGAGATGATCTTGCAATTGGGGAAACGTGCTTGAATCCACATAGCCTTCCACTTCGACAATCATGAAAGCTATATCGTCAACTTTTCCGCTCTTCGTGCTTAGATTGAATTTGTCTAACATAACGATCCTCTCCATCGGCGGGGGCCGTTGTCCCTTGAGCTCGCGCCCGGCAATGACGCTAGAACTGGCCGAATCTCTTCCTTTATTCTACTTTCATGACGACATCCGTAACGGCTCACTAAATAAATTATAATAGAAAATTTATTAAAAACGCAAAAAATATAGCCTCGATATGGGACATATTTTATCGCTCTACCGAAAATCCTTCCTGTAAACCGCCCCCGTCTTTAGCGTATTTTCTTGCTCCGCATATTCTGCATAGACGAATCCCTCCTGCAATGCGGCGCCTCCCGTTTCGCCATTGCAATTGAGCGCCATGAACGCCAATTGAAAATCGATATTGGGACGATTGCGTTCCACGACGCGCAAGATGAGCTTTTCGCACGCCTTCTGCGGACATAAACCGTTGCGCATAAATTCCACAATGGCGAAGGAACCGCAGACTTCGATCGCCCGTTCCCCCACTCCCGTACCCACGGCGCCGCCGACTTGCCCATCCAAGTAAAGGCCGCAGCCGATAAGCGGCGAATCGCCCACTCTTCCGCTCCATTTCATGGCCAAGCCGCTGGTTGTGCACGCCGCCGCCATGTCCTCCTGGGCATCCAGGGACAATACGCCAATCGTATCGTGTCCCTTATCCGCTTCCTTTTTTTTCAACTGTTCGGCGTACCAGGCGGCGCTCTTTTCCGTTAATAGCGTCTCCTCTTTGAAGCCGTGCTTGAGAGCAAAACTCTTGGCGCCTTCTCCGACGAGAAAAATATGCTTCTTCTCTTCCAAGATTTTCCGCGCCACGCCGATGGGATTGCGGATGCCCTCCAAAGCGCCCACGGCGCCCATTCTCCCGGTTTTCCCATCGATGATCGCGGCGTCCAATTGCACGACGCCCATTTCGTTGGGATATCCGCCATAGCCGACGCTGGTTTCGTTGGGATCGCTCTCGATGAGTACCGCCGCCGCTTCCACGGCGTCTAGCGCGTTTCCGTCGCTGGTGAGAATTTCCCACCCCGCCTCGTTGGCCCGCAGACCAAACCGCCATGTGGACAATATAATTGGAGATCGCTTCGCCATATCCTCTTTTCTCCTCGAAAATCAATATGCTTGAGTATGCACGATACTTTCCATAGGGCAAAGGGCGCAGCGATTTCGTTTTACGATAGACTCTAACCTTTGCAATATAAAATTTCAAAATTTTAGCGTATAAAAACCGCAAATAAATGATTCCGCTTTTTATCCAACTGATCCTCTTCGAACAAAGGAAAAAGTAAAATTTCCGTCTCTATTCAAATAGATTAAGGGATGGTATTTTGTTGAAATCAATCCAATATGGATGGGAAGAATCATGAAACCGAATAATTGTTTTAGCCGCCGCTCTCTCTTGAAATCGCTAAGCGCGGGAGGATTGTTAGCCGCCGCCCTATCGCCATTCGTCATCGAAGAAGAAATCGCTTTCGCTTCCCAAGATATAAATCGCGCTTCCAGGCCGTCGGGATTGAAGATTACCGACATGCGCATCGCTTGGATCAAAGACGCGCCAATGCGCTGCCCCATCATCCGCATCGACACGAATCAAGATATCTATGGCTTGGGCGAAGTGCGGGACGGCGCCAGCGAGAAATACGCACTCTTTCTCAAGAGCCGCCTCCTCGGCGAAAATCCCTGCAATGTGGAAAAGATTTTTAAAAAAATCAAGCAATTCGGCCATCATGGCCGTCAGGGCGGCGGCGTCTCCGCCGTAGAAATGGCCTTGTGGGACCTGGCCGGAAAAGCGTACGGCGTTCCCGTTTACCAACTGCTGGGCGGAAAATACCGCGACAAAATCCGCATTTACTGCGACACGGCGATGTCCACCGATCCCAAAGTTTTCGCGCAGCGCATGAAGGAAAGAGTAGAGAGAGGCTTTACTTATCTCAAAATGGATTTAGGCATTAATCTTCTGCGCGGCATTCCCGGCGTCGTCACCCAGCCCAGCGGCGCTCAATACGACAACATAACGCCGCATCCCTTCACTGGCATAGAAATCACTCATAAAGGCGTTGATCTGCTAGCGGGCTTCGTGGAAGAAGTGCGCAATGCCATTGGCTACGAAATTCCTCTCGCCGCCGATCATTTCGGACATATCGGCGTTAATAGTTGCATTCGCCTCGGCAAAGAGCTGGAACCTTTCCAAATAGCCTGGTTGGAGGATATGGTTCCCTGGCAATATCCCGATCTCTTAAAGAAAATCACCGACGCCATTGACGTTCCCACGCTGACGGGCGAGGACATTTATCTCAAGGAAGATTTTATCAAGTTGATTGATGTTGGAGCGGTGGATATGATCCATCCCGACCTGGCCACGGCGGGCGGCATCCTCGAAACCAAGAAGATCGGCGATTATGCTGAAGAGAAAGGCGTCCCTATGGCGATGCACTTCGCCGGAACGCCCGTCTCCTGCATGGCGAATGTCCACTGCGCCGCCGCCACGCAGAACTTTCTCGCTTTGGAAAACCATTCCGTGGATATTCCCTGGTGGGACGACCTTGTAACCGGTCCCGCCAAGCCCATCATCCAAAACGGATTCATCCCCGTCCCCGAAACGCCAGGGCTGGGAGTGGAATTGAACGAGGAAGTTATGAAAGAGCATTTACTGACGCCGGGATATTTCGAACCTACGCCGGAATGGGATCGCATTCGATCTCACGACAGATTATGGAGTTGATATTTGATAACTCCTGTCACGCATTTCCTTGCCCTTTGGGCTGGTCTTTACCAACAAGTCGGATTTACAGTTCATGCGCATACGGAAGATTTATTTTTTGCCGCGTTTTCGAATCGCGAAACCACGAAATGGCGCGAAATCCACGAATTTTTTAAATCACGGATTTCATGGACGATTCGGATTCTATGGAGTTACTATGCGTTTTTCCGTCCCAGCCTTGAAAGGCTGGGCTATTATCAAATGCCCCTTAAAAGGGGCAAACGACACTAGCCCGCCGTTTCAACGGCGGGTTGACTACCAATTTTTTTTCGTGTTTTTCTTTTTCATTTCGCGTTTTCGCGATTCAATACGAGACGCAAACCATTACTCTTTTTTATCGCGCGTAACATGAGTCAATAATTGTTATTAGGAGGATCATACTATCATGAATCGAAAACTTATCTTCGCCATTGCTATTCTCTGCGCAATTGCCCATCTCGCCGCCGCGCAATATGGAACCTTTTCCAAGGAAGAGCGGATTCTTTATACCAAAAAGAACCCCTACGACCGTTTCGAAGACGGGCGTCCCCGCGTTCCCGACGATATTTTAAAAAGGATGAAAGACGTTTCCATCGAAGAAGCTTGGAGCGTATTGAAATCCAACGGTTATAAATTCCAGTTCACAGGCGATTGGATCAACGTCCATCCCGACCGCATCCTCGTAGGCCGCGCCGTTACGGCGGCTTTCATGCCCAAGCGGCCGGACATCGAAGAGACGACCAACGATCTGGGCGAGCAGGATAAGCGCATCGGAGCGCAAAATTCCTGGGTCATCGATACGTTGGTGGAGAATGACGTCATCGTCGTCGATCTTTTCGGCAAAATCAAAGAAGGCACCTTCGCTGGGGACAACCTCGCCACCTCGATCTACGCTAAAACCAAAACCGGCATGGTCATTGACGGCGGCGTTCGCGACTTGGACGGCATCTTCGAAATTCCCCATTTCAGCGTCTTCATTCGCGGCGTCGATCCCACCGCTCTCCTCGATGTAACCCTCATGGGCATCAACATCCCCATCCGCATCGGCGAAGCGACGGTCATGCCTGGCGACGTGGTGCTGGGAAGGCGCGAGGGAATCATCTTCATTCCGCCCCATCTGGCGGAAAAAGTCGTCGTCAGTTCCGAAGACGTGCGCGAGCGCGACCAGTTCGGTCACCAACGGCTGCGCGAAGGCAAATATACCCCCGGCCAGATCGACCGCCAATGGACTGCGGAAATCGAAGAAGATTTCAATCAATGGAAAAAAGAGAAAAACAAATGAGACTGGGAGACTGGGTGGCAAGGGCAAGGTTGTTTTCTTGCCCTTGACGAATCTGTAGTCCCGTAGGGTGGGCTCAAAGCGAAGCGTAGCCCACCATTTCTTATAAATTGATAAAACCGAGGAGCCTTCCATGAATAAAAATAATGCCAAACCGAACCGCCGCAGATTTCTCAAGCAAGCAGCGTGCTTGTGGGCGGCGGCGCCCGCTCTGTGGGGAACGGGGCAAGCGTCCGCCAGTCTCGCCCCCAACGAAAAGATCGCCATTGCCGTGGTGGGCAACGGCGGCATGGGCAACTATCACTTAGACGCCTTGATCCCGCGCCAGGATATCGAAATCGCCGCCGTCTGCGATGTTTACATCCCCCGTTACGAAGCCGCCGTCAAAAAGGTGGGCGGACGCTGCCAAGGCTATCAGGATTATCGCCGCGTCCTCGACCGCCAAGATATCGACGCCGTTTTCTTCGCCACGCCCGACCATTGGCATACGCTGCACGCCATCCACGGCTGCCAGGCGTGGAAAGACGTTTACGTGGAAAAGCCGTTATCAACGACCATCCATGAAGGCCGCAAGATCGTCGAAAACGCCCGGCGCTACGACCGCGTCGTCCAAGTGGGATTGCAGCAACGCTCGCTAGACCTTTTTCAAAAAGCCATCGCCCTGGTTCGAGGCGGGAAACTAGGGACCATTACGTCCGCCGGAGCCTGGATCGGTCCCAACGGAATCATGGGCTATGAAACGCCTGGCGATCCGCCCGCGGGTTTGGATTGGGATTTGTGGCTGGGACCTGCGCCTTGGGTTCCTTACAGCCCGCAGCGCTTCGGCGGCTTCCGCGCTTTCCACGACTACGCGGGGGGCGAGCTGACCAACTGGGGAGCGCATCTCATCGACGTGGTTCATTGGGGACTCAAGAAAGACCGTCCTCTCAATATCAGCGCCGCCGGCGGCAACTTCCGCGTCCTCTCCGGTTCGGACGACTATGAAGTTATCGATATTATTTACGAATATGAAGGCTTCACGATGACGTGGAAACAGGCGCACAACCTCGAACATTACGGCAAAACTTATGGAACAAAATTTTTGGGAACTGGCGGCGAATTGTTCATCGACCGCAATAGTTTCATCGTCAAACCCGACTCTCTCGCAATCCCGGAAACCAAGCCTGAACAATACAATTGGATCGACATCACCACCCATCACGACAACTTTTTCGAGTGCATCCGCACGCGCCAGCGGCCTCATTCCGACATTGAAATCGGCCATCGCTCCACCAGCGCCTGCCTGTTAGGCAACATCGCTCTCTCCTGCCGCCGCAAGTTAGTTTGGGACGGCGAGGCCGAGCGCTTCATCGGCGACGAACAAGCCAACCGCTATCTCTTCCGTCCTTACCGCGCGCCTTGGCATATATAAAGCAATGATGAGTGATGAATGATGAATGATGAATTTCTCAAGCGAGGAAGGACTTTCCTGGGAGAGCGAACGTCTCGCCCGCAATCGATTTCAACAATTTATTATAAAGGAAAAATGGCAATGAGAATCCTGAACAATAAAATCACTATCAGCCTTTTACTCCTTTTCTCCATTTCGTTTTCGGGATGGACGGACGGTTCCGTGGAACAATGGATTAACGATTTAAAGGGCGATGACGCCCAAGCGCGCGTTCACGCTCGCCAGATGCTGCCTTTAATGGGCGTTGACGTTATCCCTTCCTTGTTTCCTTTAATGCAGCATCCCGATTTCGCCGTTCACAAATCGGTCAATGACGTGCTCTTCTGTCTTATCAATGAGGCGTGCGTTCCTGGCCGCGAGAAAGATCGCCGACTGGCCACCGATTATTTGATGGAGTTGTTGGAACCGGATAAAGACGATTCCCTAAAAACGGCGGGAATGAAACTCTTGGCGCTGGCGATTCCGCCAAAATACGACTTGAAACCTCTTGCGAAATGTTTGGATAATCCGAAACTGCAAGAAACGGCGCGTTACGCTTTGCAGCGAATTGGCTCGCCCAAGGCTTGTGAAGATTTGCGCCGGGCGCTGAGACAGCGTCAAAAGAAGGACGGCGATCCTGCCTTTACCTGCGCCTTGATGAATTCTCTAGGAGATTTACGGGACGAAAAAAGCCTGAAGATCATCGCCAAATTCGCCGAATGCGACAATCCCGCCATCCTCTCCGCCGCCGCGCTGGCGCTCTCCTGGTCCGGCGATCCCGAATTTACACCCCTAATGTGGAAGGCGATCGAAAAAGCCGCCGATACGCCGGAAGCCAAGGCCAGCGCGCTCGACGCCCTGGTGCGGCACGCCGACGCGATGTCGGAGAAGGAAGAACTCCATGCGAACGCCATCGAGATTTACGAAAAGATTCTGCATCGCGATTACAGCGCTCACACCTGCGCCGCCTTGGCGGGATTGGGTAAAATCGGCGGCGCCGATAACGTCCAGCCATTATTGAACGCCCTGATTTCCGATAATTATCGGGTGCAAGCGAGCGCCGCCTCTGCTCTAGCCAATTTGCAAGGAAGCGAAGCCGAACAGAAAATTCTCTCTCTTTTCGAATCCGCTCCCGATGAGATGAAAGTGCTCTTGTCTCCCATTCTCGGCGCCAGGCATGACGCCGCCGCTTTTCCTTTGCTGGCGAAAACGGCGCAATCCGAAGAATGGCCTTTGCGGCTTACTGCGTTGGAAGCGTTAGGAGAACTGGGGCATCCGGACGGCTTGCCGTTAATCTCCCAGGCGATTGCCAAACCCGGCGCAGACAACGAAATCGGCATGAAAGCTATCGCGCGCCTGGCCGAGCGGCTGCATGAAGAGAAGGACGCCGCCCAGGCGGGAAAAGCTTATGCTCTTCTATTGCAACATTCAGCCGAAACCGGGGCGCGCCAACGCGCCTTGGAAGGAATCGCCGCTAATCCCACACCGGAAGCATTCGATATCATCATGCAAGCGGCGGCGGATGAAGCCTTGAAGGAGCAAAGCCTGCCCGCGCTGGCCGCCGTCGCCATTGCCCTCGCCAATGCGGGCCAAAAAGACAAGACGCTGCAAGCCTTCGAAAAGATCGCCGCCATGAAACCTTCTGCGCAAACCATGCAACAACTAGCGAACCGCCTACGGGCGCAGGGTTTGTCCGTCGCAACCGCCGGCATGATGGGCTTCGTTCTTCATTGGAAAGCGATAGGCCCCTTCCCGATAAAGGACGGCCAAGGCTGGGACGTGGATATCATCGGCGAAGCCAACGCGGATGCAAGCCGTCCCGTCAAATTTGAAAATCGTTCGTTGGAATGGAAGCCCATCCAAGCGAATGACGAGACCGGCGTCGTCAACCTGATCCCATCGCTTGGTTCCTGCGAACAGTGCATCGCTTACGCATACGCTGAAATCACGGTTTTAAAAAACGAGGACGCCGTTTTGAAACTCGGCGTAGACGACAGCGAAAAGATTTGGCTCAACGGCGAATTGGTTTTCAGCCAATTCGCCGCTCGTCCGCTGCAAGTGGATCAAGATTCCGTTCCCGTAAAATTGAAAGCGGGGAATAATTCCATCCTCATGAAGATTTATCAAAACAATTTAGGCTGGGAATTTTGCCTGCGCCTCATGGCGCTGGACGGATCGATACTAGCTTTCGCGCAAAGTGCGGAATAACCGAAAATGTGGGAAGACTGCTCATCATTCATCACTCCCAAGAAAACACTTTTATAAGTCACGTAAAATGTGCCCAAAAGGTTGGGTAGCAAGGGCAAACCGCCATCCCAGCCTTGAAAGGCTGGGCTATTTTCAAATGCCCCTTTAAAGGGGCAAACGAAAATAGCCCGCCGTTTCAACGGCGGGGCGGCAGGGCTTTTCTTCCTGCAATCGCCGAGGGCCTTTCCTCGGTAGGGGAGCTCATCATTCATCATTGCTTTTTCTCTTCCTTTACCTTGAAGCCGCGATTGAATACTATACTCAAAACCAATTTATCTTCTGAGGTGAAAACTATGCGCAAGACAACGTATCTACTTACGGCATTGGTGGCGTTATCCATTGGCTCAGCGGCCTACGCTGCCGATGCGCCCGCTAAGATTCAGGCTTTGATGATTACGGGCGACGATGTCGCTCCCGCGCACAACTGGGCGGAAAATTCGCAGGCGTCTCGCGAGATTCTCGCGAATTCCGGAAAATTCGACGTCCGCGTCTGCGAGGATCCTATGATTCTCGAATCAGCCAAAGCGTTGGAAAAATACGCCGTTGTTATCCTAGTCATGTATAACGCCAAACTGCCCACGCTCAGCGATCAAGCCAAGGAAAACCTCCTCAACTTCGTTAAAAGCGGCAAGGGTTTCGTTACTACGCATCTGTCGAGCGCCTCGTTCAAGGAATGGGACGAATTCGGCAATCTCTGCGGCCGCAAATGGGTAATGGGCCGATCCGGCCACGGCCCCCGCGCACAGTTCGTAGCCAATATCGTCAAAGACCATCCCATTACTAAAGGTTTGCAAGATTTCCGCATCTTCGACGAACTCTACGCCAAGTTGGAAGGCGATGCGCCCATCGAAATACTGGTCTCCGCCGATTCCGATTGGAGCAAGAAAACGGAGCCGCTGGTATTCGTGTGCGATTACGGCCAAGGCCGCGTTTTCCACGACGCCTTCGGCCACGACCGCCTGGCTGTCATGGATCCCAATCACATCACTCTCTTCGCCAGAGGCTGCGAATGGGCGGCGACGGGTAAAGTGACGGAATAAGAAACTCACCCAAAGTAATAAATGGAAAAAACGGGAGGCGCGCATTGCGTCTCCCGTTCATTTGTCTGAATCGGGATGGCCAGGATTTAAGGGATTTTAAGGGAAAAAAATTATAGATATCCGGATTCAGACAATTACCACGCGCATTGGATGGTTCAGGCTAGCGTTTCGCTTTGATCCACGAGGTCTAACCATCATGAAACGTTAAAAAGCATTGTACGGGGGGATTAAACGATGAAGCGTTGGAAGATATTCTTAATTCTCGCCATTGCCATTCTCGCCGTCGTCTTTGGTTCCTATAAAGCGTATTTTCAACGCGCTTCTTACGATCCCCAAATAATCGCCGCCTCCGAAACGGCCATGTGGAAAGCCTACTATTCGGGCGACAAGACGGAACTCGCCATGGAACTCTTCCGGCTGGAAAGAAGCCAATTCGAACTGACCGCTCTGGAATCGGCTTATACGGCTCGGCTGTACGCTCAAGCGGCGATGAACTTTCTCCGCACTCGTTCGAACTACGAAGCGCAAACGCTGCCTTTTTTGGAAAGAGCCTACGATAAAATTCGCCGCGTCAAGAAAATGAGTTTCGATCCCAAGGCCGCCGCCAAAGCGGAATTGGGCTGGTGGATCATCCGAAGAGATCCAAACTTGAATACTACGGAAAATGTTGGAAAAGGAATCGCGGAATTGTACGCCGTCCTCTACGGCGGCATGAAAGATCAATTCCTGACCGCAGGCCTCTTGCGAGCGCAAGCGGCGGCTCTTCGCGACGAAGGCGAGCAAAACGCGGATTGGGAGAGAATTCAGGCACTCCTCGAAAAATCGTATACGGCTTTGATCGAAGGTGTGCAATAGAATTTTATCGGCAAAATATTATCCAACAGAATTGAAACCAGCGTTAACAATTTCCTCGATCTTCGCCATCCCCATCACCGAATTGCCCATGACGATTTCGTCGGCGTTTTGCAGTTCCGACACGTTAATCGATCGTTCTTGGGCGCCTGTGCGCCGCATGAAATCCTGCCTCCAGATTCCCGGCAACAAGCCGTCGCCAAGCGGGGGCGTATACCACTGCTTCCCCAGCCGATAGGCAATATTCGATATGCTGCCTTCCGTGACGTTGTTCGATTCGTTGGTAAAGATCGCTTCGGCGAATCCGTTCTGCACTGCATTTTCTCTTTCTCGATTATAGAGATCGCGGCGCGTAGTTTTATGGAATAGGAAAGGATTATTCGAATCCATTTTTTCTTTGGAAACGACGACTCGGACGCTTGCGGGAATAATCATTATGGGGCGATGGGCGATGGTTGCGCTTCCGTCTTCCGCCAACAGCAATCGAACGGCGGCTGGCGCATCGCCGAGAGCGGCGGCGTAGGTTTTAAGATGTTTTTCGATATCATCTGCGTCGCAGGCGAAATCCCAATATAGCGCCGATTGCGCCAATCGTTGAATATGTTCGCGCAAAAAGAGATAACCGCCGCCGTCATACCGGATAGTTTCAATAAGCGAGAACTCGTCCGCTTCGGCGTCTACGAATCGCATTTTCGTTTGGATTTCCTGATATTCCTCCTGCGCGTTGGAATCACTGACGATTCCGCCGCCGATTCCCAGATGGCAATCGGGCGGCGTCCCGAACATCGTACGGATGGCGACGTTAAACTTGAAATCGCCGTTGGGTTCAAGCATTCCTATGGCGCCGCAATAAACGCCTCTTGGTTCGCATTCCAGATCGCGGATGATCCGCATGGCGCTGCGCTTGGGCGCGCCGGTGATCGAAGCGGCCGGGAACGCCGCCCGCATGATCTCTTGAAGCGAAACGCCGGGACGCAAACGGCAGCGGACGGCGCTGGTCATTTGAAAGAGCGTACGATAGCGTTCGATTTCGAACAAACGTTCCGCCTGTACGCCGCCGAATTCGGCGATCTTGCCGAGATCGTTGCGCATCATATCCACGATCATGATATTTTCCGCTTGGTTCTTGCCGCTGTTACGCAACCGCTCGGATAGAACCTGGTCTTCTTGCAGCGTCCGCCCGCGCGGCATGGTTCCCTTCATCGGTTGGCTTAAGAGACTATCGCCGGACTTCGCCAGAAACAGCTCGGGCGACAGCGATAAGATGCAACCGCCGTCTACGCGAAGAAAAGCGGCGTAAGGTACAGGCTGATAACGAAACATCCGCAAGAAATGGCCAAGAGGATCACCCGGCAATTCGATCATCGCTCGAACCGTGTAGTTAATCTGATAAACGTCGCCAGCCGCCAGCGATCGATGGATGGATTCGATGGCTTCGGCGTATTCGCTATACGCAATGTTCAATGATTTTATGCGGCAATGATCGTCAATAGGTTTTACAGGTTTTAAAGATTGAGGTTCCAATAATTCAATATCCGCCTCGCGGCATAATCCAAACCATAATAAGGGAAATGGCTTTGCGCCATGATCCCGAACCGGCATAGCGAAAGCCTGCGCGGCTTCGTAAGCCATATAACCGCAGGCAAACCATCCTTCGCCCCGCCGCGCCTCCAATTCGTCCAAAGCCGCAAGGACTTGAGCCGGTTCGTCGGCCTTGATTGTTCGGGAAAAGCAACGGATGCGCAGCCATCGGCCGTCATGGCGCCAGCCGCATCCCGCCAACAGCGCGGAGGGCGGTTCGATGGGAGTATCGCTGCTCATGGAAAGTTATCTCATTGCCGCTTGAAAGGCTCGCTCTAAAGCCCCTAGAACATTTTCTCTCTCATTGATTCTCAGAGGCGGATAACGCTTCATCGATGGGCGGCTCATCCGTAACCGGTTTGGCTTGGAGGGCTTCCTGGTAGGTGCGCTTGATTGTATCCAGCATATCTTCATCGAGAGCGATGCCCGCAAGGGAAAGGGCGTATAGGGCCGCGCCGATGACAGGCTCCAGCTTGGGGGGAATGACGTTGGCGCCGGGGAGAAGATAGCAGATTTTACGCTTGACGATGAGGCTGTAGTTGGCCGCTTGAGAAAAGAGTCCGCCGCTGAGGACTACATCCACGCGTTCCGGCAGTTCCAGGCGTTTGGAGAGCAGTTCCACGCGCAAGGCGAGAGCATCGGCTTCCTGGTTGAGGATTTCGTCGGCGATGGGATCGTCCTCGCTGGCGGCGCGCATGACGAGAGGCGCCAGCGCGGCGATCCTCTCCCGCCCCGCAGCGGGCGAATAAATCCAGCTGACCATTTCGTCGAAGGATTTAATTTTCAAATGCGCGAAAACGGCCTCCGTCAAAGACGTAGGCGCCGGGAAGCCGTCATTACAGCGGGCAATGGCCTGCAGGGCTTTCAGGGCGATGCGGTAGCCGCTGCCCTCATCGGAAAGCAGAGGACCGTAGCCGCCGATGCGCCCCGTTTGCTGCTTGTCGTTGCGGCCATAGGCCATCGATCCCGTGCCCGCGATGATGATAATGCCGGATTCTGAGATGGCGCCGCCGGTGAGAGCGACCTCGGCGTCGCTGAGAAGAACGTAACGCTCCTTGCCGAAACATTCGTCGAACAAAGGCGAAAGCATTTCGTGATCTTGCCGCCGTCCCACGCCCGCCAAACCAAGGCAGACGCCCAAGCATTCGTCGGTGCGGGCGCGCGCCGCTTTCAACGCATCCTGATAGAGACGGGAGATCGTGGCGGAAACGTTGCTGGCCCCCACTTCGTGATAGTTCACGCCAGGGCCTTTGCCGGTGAAAACCACCCGGCCGGCGTCGGTGATGAAAATCGAACGGCTGTTGGAAGCCCCGCCATCCACTCCGAACACGTAGGGCATATACTATTTTTTCTCCCGAAGGCGCTTGTTTTCGTCCTGTAGAGATAGAATCTCAATCTTCAAGTTATTAATCTGGTTTTCGAAATTGCGGCGTTCCTGTTCCAACCGTTTTTCCCACGCTTCATTTTCCTGCTTCGCCTTGGCTTCGTATTCCGCCACGAGCAGGTTGATACGCTCGTCAACGGAAAGGGGAGAGGGTTTTACTTCGAGAATACCGCTGGAGACGACAGGCGTCGGCGTGGGACTGCCCAGGGTTAATATTGTCAAATCTTTCGCCTTATCCGCCAGGGAATCCATGCCGCCTTGCGTCATCACCCAACCGACGATCAACAACGCAACGACGCTGACAAGACCCAAGGTGAATAGCACATTGCTGCCGGGAGATTCATCTCCGGCGCTTCGAACTTTTCGGTTTTTTTGGCTCATCGAACTTCTCCTCAACGCTGGGAGGCTTTTCCTCCGACAGATCGAAAATCAAAGCATGACGATCCGTCACTTTGAAAGGAAGTATGGCGACGAATAAATCGAAAGGAAACCAAAGATGCGCAGGCGCTTTCAGTTCCACTTTTTCGATTCGTTGCCCAAAGTTGGGATGATCGAGGGCGAGCCGATGCGCTCCATACCAATCCACTTCGAATTCCACGGGCGTTTCGCCCTTGGGTTGATAATCCCAGTGGACGGCTGAGCCGGGCGGGACGGAATCAATGCGAACCACCGTCGTATAACACCCCTCAACCATACAAAATAACAAGCATAAAAACAATAGTTTACGAAACATCGTCGATGTCTCCATTGCCGCACTCTTTATTACAGCCGAGATAAGGCGCCATGTCAACAGAGGTTGGGGAACTTATAATAACAGAGCCTCATGCAAAATTCCACGATTCCTCCCTCAAGCCTGGGGGAGGTTTAGGAGGGGGTTGATTTAAGCCTAATAAAATCAACCCCCCTCTAACTCCCCCCAAACTTGGGGGAAGAATTAAAGCGTAGACTTTATCCATTTTGCAAGAGCCTCAACATAATAACATATTCACTTAGATCGAATATGAATCCCACGTTTTGCGGATAAGATCAAGGTCTTCGATGGATCGAATGACGACGTTACCGATTTCCACGGGAAAGACAAAACGCAACTGGCCCCGTTCTACCTTTTTGTCATGGAACATCGATTCGAGCAAAGCGTCCGCCGAAAGATCCGGCTTGCTCAGGGGAAATCCGGCAGCTGTCAGCAAAGAGCGCAGACGCTGTACGGCTTCCGGCGGAGTCATCCCCAGTTTTTCGCCCAACATCGCTTCGGCCAACATGCCGATGGCGACGGCCTCGCCATGAAGATAACGCCCATAGCCGGTCAGCGCTTCCACGGCATGGCCGATGGTATGGCCGAAATTGAGAATGGCGCGCAAGCCGCTTTCGCGCTCGTCCTGCTCGACGACGCGGGCTTTGATGCGGCAATTCCAAGGAATAATGGCGGTATAAATCTCTTCCTCCGCCGCCAGCAGCCGATCCAGCGCGGATGATA